>DXDP01000058.1 GCA_019115445.1 Candidatus Nocardiopsis merdipullorum | reverse complement strand
GAGTAGTCGAACTCGGCGGCCTGCCCGATCACGATCGGCCCGGAGCCGATCACCAGGACGGACGAAAGGTCACTACGGCACGGCATGCTCTGTTTTCCTCTTACTGTTCGGCAGCCGGGGCGGGCTGGGCTGACATCAGTTCGACGAATTCGTCGAAGAGTTCGGCCGCGTCGTGGGGGCCCGCGGCGGCTTCCGGGTGGAACTGGGTGCTGAACGCCGGTCGTTCCAGCAGCCGCAGACCTTCCACGACCTGGTCGTGGAGGCCGATGTGACTGACCTCGGCCCGGCCGTAGGGAGTGTCGAAGGGGCCATCGAGCGGTGCGTCGACGGCGAACCCGTGGTTCTGGCTGGTGATGGCGACCCGGCCGGTGCGAGTGTTGCGTACGGGTTGGTTGAGCCCACGATGTCCGAAGGGGAGTTTGTAGGTACCGAGCCCCAGGGCCCGGCCCAGGAGCTGGTTGCCGAAACAGATTCCGAACAGTGGTGTGCCCGCGTCGAGGATCCCGCGTACGGCGGCCACAGGTGTGTCCGCCGTGGACGGGTCTCCCGGGCCACTGCTGAAGAAGACCCCGTCGGGCCGGTGCGCCAGGATCTCCTTTGCTGTGGCTGCGGCGGGCAGCACGGTGACCCTGCAATCGCGTTCGGCAAGACGCCATGACGTCGTCGACGTCATGCCGAGGTCGACGGCGACCACGTGGAAGCGGGGCTTCCTCCCCGCAGGCGGCAGGACCTCGTACGGGGTCTCGGTGCCGACCTGGGCCACCAGATCGGCCCCGGCCATGGTGGGCCGTTCCCTCACACGGGCGAGCAGTGCCCTCGGGTCGGTCTCGACGGTGCTGACTGCCGCACGCATGACGCCCTTGTCCCTCAGGTGACGGGTGAGGGCACGGGTACCTGTGAGAGCGATCCCGACCACGCCTTGGCTGCGCATCTCCTCGGCCAGGGAGCGCTGGGAACTCCAGTGGGAGGTGACTCTGGAAGGTTCTCGAACGACGAGTCCGGCCACCCAGATACGTCCGGACTCGGAGTCCTCGCCGTTCATGCCGGTGTTGCCGATGTGCGGCGCGGTCATCACCACGATCTGTCGGTGGTGGGAGGGGTCGGTGAGTGTCTCCTGGTAGCCGGTCATACCGGTGTTGAAGACCGCTTCTCCGAAGGTCTCGCCGGTGGCTCCGAAGGAGCGGCCGTGGAAGACCCGGCCGTCCTCGAGCACCAGGATCGCGGGTCCGCCCGTTTCCTCGGTCACGTTGTTCCCCTCCACCGTGCCAGGAGCGTCCTGGCCGTTTGCTGCTGTGTTCACTTGATCCGGCCTTCCAGGACGGTCGGGGTTCCGCGCAGGAACGTGGCACGGACCCGCCCGGGCAGGGTCATGCCCCGGAAGGGGGTGTTGCTGCTCTTGGTGACCATGGCCGGGCCGTCGACGTCGGTGGGGTCGGCAGGGTCGTACAGGACGACGTTGGCGGGTTCCCCCTCGACGAGGGTGCCCCCGTGCCCGTCGACATCTCCGATGCGGGCCGGGACCGTGGACATGCGTTCGGCGACCTGGGACCAGGTGAGCAGCCCGGTGTCGACCATGGTGTGCTGTACGACCGCCAGGGCTGTTTCCAGTCCGACCATTCCCATGGCGGCGGTGGACCACTCGGTCTCCTTGGCCTCCACGGGGTGAGGGGCGTGGTCGGTGGCCACGATGTCGATCGTGCCGTCGGCCAATCCTTCGCGCAGGGCCCGGACGTCCTCCTCGGTACGAAGGGGTGGGTTGACCTTGTAGATCGGGTCGTAGCTCTCCACCAGGTCCTCGGTGAGGAGCAGATGGTGGGGGGTGACCTCTGCGGTGACCGCACAACCCCGTTCCTTGGCCCAACGGATGATGTCGACCGAACCCTTGGTGGAGACGTGGCACACGTGCAGGCGCGAATCGACGTGCTGGGCGAGCAGGCAGTCTCGGGCGATGATCGCCTCCTCCGCGACCGCGGGCCATCCGGGCAGGCCGAGTCGGTCCGAGACACAGCCCTCGTTCATCTGGGCGCCCTCGGTCAGGCGTGGTTCCTGAGCGTGCTGGGCGATGACCCCGTCGAAGGTCTTGACGTATTCCAGCGCCCGGCGCATCAACAGGGCGTCGGACACGCACACCCCGTCGTCGGAGAAGACCCGAACGGCCGCGGCCGAGTCGGCCATGGCCCCGATCTCGGCCAGTTGCTCGCCGGCCAGGCCGACGGTGACGGCTCCCACGGGGCGTACGTCGCAGTAGCCCGCTTTGCGGCCCAGTCGCCACACCTGTTCGACGACACCCGCGGTGTCGGCGACGGGGTCGGTGTTGGCCATGGCGTGGACCGCGGTGTATCCGCCCATGGCGGCCGAGCGGGACCCGGTCAGGACGGTCTCGGCGTCCTCACGGCCGGGTTCTCGTAGGTGGGTGTGCAGATCCACGAGGCCGGGAAGGGCGATCAGGCCGTCGGCGTCGAGTGTTTGCGCTTCCTCGGGGGCATCGATGTCGGGAGCGACCTCGACGATCGTGCCGTTTCGAAGCAGGAGGTCGACGGGGTCGCCTCCGAGCGGTCGGGCACCGCGGATCAGGAAAGGAGCGTGGGCGTGGTCGGGCATCGCGCTGTGGTGCTTTCTTTTCGAGAAGAGGTTTTGTGGCCGCCGTGTGGGCACGGTCGCCCCGGGACGCGGGGGCGCACTTTTTCAGGACCCACCGAGCAGCAGGTAGAGGACGGCCATGCGCAGGCTGACACCGTTGGCAACCTGTTCGGTGACGGTGCACCGGGGCGAGTCGGCGACCTCGGCGGAGACCTCCATGCCGCGGACCATGGGACCGGGGTGCATGACAAGGGCGTTCTCCGGCATACGTGCCAATCGTTCGCCGTCGAGTCCGTAGTTGCGGCTGTACTCACGCACGGAGGGGAAGAAGGAATCCCTCATGCGTTCGGCCTGTACACGCAGCATCATCACCACGTCCGACGTGGGCAACACCTCGTCGAGGTCGTAGGAGACCTCACACGACCAGGTGTCCACCGACACCGGCAGGAGGGTGGGTGGCGCCACCAGGGTGACGTGGGCGCCCAGGGTGGTGAGCAACAAAACGTTGGATCGGGCGACCCTGCTGTGCAGGATGTCTCCGACGATCGCCACGCGCAGCCCTTCGAGCGTTCCGAGACGGTCTCGCATGGTGAAGGCGTCGAGCAGGGCCTGGGTGGGGTGTTCGTGTGTGCCGTCGCCGGCGTTGAGCACGGAACCATCGACCCAGTTCGCGAGTCGGTGGGCCGCACCCGAGGCGCTGTGGCGGATGACGACGCCGTCGGCACCCATGGCCTGCAGGGTCAGGGCCGTGTCCTTGAGGCTCTCCCCCTTGGAAACGCTGGATCCCTTGGCCGAGAAGTTGATGACGTCGGCGGACAGACGTTTGGCCGCCAGTTCGAAGGAGGTGCGTGTGCGGGTGGAATCCTCGTAGAAGAGGTTGACCACGGTACGTCCACGCAGCGTGGGAAACTTCTTGACGGAGCGGTCACCGACCTGGGCCAGCTCGGCGGCTGTGTCGAGGATCAGAAGTGCCTCGCCTCGACTCAGATCACCGACGGAGAGCAGGTGTTTCATCATGCGCTCCCCTCGGCGGTTCCGGTGCGGGGGCGCGAGGGGCCGAGGAGGACCGCGTCGTGGCCGTCGGTCTCCTCCAGACGCACGTCGACGCTTTCACGCAAGGAGGTGGGAAGGTTCTTACCCACGTAGTCGGCACGGATGGGCAGTTCTCGGTGTCCTCGGTCGACGAGGACGGCGAGTTGGACCGCACGTGGCCGGCCGAGGTCACCGAGAGCGTCCAGAGCGGCGCGTACGGTACGGCCGGAGAAGAGGACGTCGTCGACGAGAACGACGATCCGGTCGTCGAGCCCACCCGTGGGGAGTTCGGTCCTGCCGAGTGCACGCGCGGGGGCCAGACGCAGATCGTCGCGGTACATGGTGATGTCGAGGGAGCCGGTGGGAACGTCGAGATGCTCCACACGACCGATGCGTCCGGCCAGGCGGTGGGCGAGGGGGACCCCGCGCGAGGGGATACCCAAAAGAGTGATGTGCTCACCGCCCTTGGTGCGTTCCAGCACTTCGTGGGCGATGCGGGTCAGCGCTCGGTTGATTTCGGGACCGTCGAGGACGGCGCGGGTGTCGTCGGGTGGTGTGGACCCGGCACCACCGCCGGCGTCACTGTTCGTCGATTTTCGCGCACGCAAAGTAGTGACTCCCTTCCCTGCCTCACTGGACAGGTCGTTAAAGGTTGTCGATCGAAAACAAGTTACCAGCGGCGAGCAGCACCGAAGAGAGCACCCGGGAACACCACCGGAGCAAATGTGACTCTAGTCACATTTGCGAGAGGGCGAACAGTGCCCTCGCAAGGGCTGCCCCGACCACACACTTTCCTCGCCCCACCAAGGCAAGAAGTGAAATCCCCTGCAGGAGCAGGCTTTCTTCAGCACCCTCGCTCCCCCTTCTTCCGAACAATCACGATATGAGAGGAGTCTCACTTACGCACGGTTTGAGTACCGATTGGTCGCGTTTCACCCCAACGGCTTGACCTGGACGCCAGACGCCCCTACCGTCACTGTCTGTAACCAATACCGGGTGGGGTTGCACCCCGTGACCATCCCGCCGGACCGCTCCGGCGGCCCGCCGAGTACGAGCGGTCGTATCCCCCACCACACCAGCCACCGTCACGGCCGGGAGCGACAAGAAGATGCCATCCGAATACGCGAAGTCCCTCGGTGCGCGGCTGCGTGCCATCCGCACTCAGCAAGGCCTGTCACTACACGGAGTGGAAGAGAAGTCCCACGGACGTTGGAAAGCCGTCGTGGTCGGCTCCTACGAGCGTGGCGACCGAGCGGTCACCGTCCAGAAGTTGGCCGAGCTGGCCGACTTCTACGGCGTGCCGATGCCGGAACTACTGCCCGGCGGCGCTCCCCCGGCACCCTTGGGCCCCACGCCCAAGCTGGTCATCGACCTGGAGCGAATCCAGCAGGTGCCGCAGGAGAAGGTCGGACCTCTCTCCCGCTACATCGCCACCATTCAGAGTCAGCGCGGTGACTACAACGGTCGAGTGCTCTCCATACGCCAGGAGGACCTGCGCTCACTTGCGGTCATATACGACAAGTCACCGTCGGACCTGACCGAGGAGCTCATCAACTGGGGCGTCCTCGACCCCGAGGCACGCCGCGCGGTCGACGCGTTCTGACCCGCAACGCCAACGGCGCGGCCGGGCATGGGGCTTCCCCTCCCCAACCCGGCCGCGCCGCGCTGCGTCCACCACTCGGCGAACAATTCGTCGAACACCAGTTCGACGCACACCAGTTAACCTCAGCCCTCGAGGGCCGTCAAGCATCCCACGCCACCCTCTGTCCACGACAATGGGGACTCCCCCAAAGACCGTGCGTGACAAGAGTATGCTGGAGTTGGATCGTGGAAACCGATTGTGAACTGCGTGTACTGGGACCGCCCGCCTTCACCCACGCCGTTCCCGCGCTCCTCGAGGTGTACGAGGAGGCCATGCGCCCACCCCCCGAACAGCTGCCCGGACGCGCCTTGGTGATGAGCACCCACGCGCGGTACCCCGGTTTCCGGTCGGTGGTCGCGTTCGAGGCGAACACCCCGATCGGCTTCGCCTACGCCTTCCACGGGGCCCCCGGGCAGTGGTGGCACGACATGGTCACCAAGGCGTTGCGTTCTCGGGGAAGGCAGCAACACGCGCGGCGATATCTGAGCGATCCGTGGGAGATCGCCGAGGTGCACGTCCGTCCCGAAGCACAGAACAGGGGCATCGGGCGGAACATGTTGCACTCTCTGTGCCGGGACAGAAGGGAGCGTACCGCGGTACTGTCCACGCGTTCGGGACCGTCCGCGGCACGCCACCTCTACCATTCCTGCGGCTTCGTCACGGTGCTCGAGGAGTACTCCTTTCCCGGTACCCCCGATCCACCTTTCGACATCATGGCCGCTCGGCTTCCCCTCAGGGTTTCCGGTGTCCGGTGATCTCCCGGTAGATCTCCCTGGTGGCCGTGGAGCGATTCGACGTGATGAAGTGGATGCCCGGCGCACCCTCGGCGAGGAGCCGCTCACACATGCGCTGCGCGTGCTCGATACCGAACTCACGCACGGCCTCGGCGTCGTCGCCGAAACTCTCGAAACGCTCGGCCAGGTCGCGGGGGAACGGCGCGCCCGACAGTTTCTCCGAGCGCGGGATGAACGACGTGCGCACCACCGGGAAGACCTCCGGAATGATGGGCACGTCACACCCACGGGCCGCCACCCTGTCACGCAGACGCAGATACTCCTCGGGGTCGAAGAACATCTGGGTGATGGCGTAGTCGGCCCCCGCCTCGCACTTGCGTACGAAGTGGTCGGTATCGGTCTCCACGTCGGAAGAACGCGGGTGTTTGTAGGGGAATGCGGCCACCCCCACACAGAAGTCGCCGGTTTCCTTGAGCAGCCGGACGAGCTCCTCCGAGTAGGTCAACCCCTCGGGGTGTTTGATCCACTCGCCTTCCGGGTTTCCGGGGGGGTCACCGCGTACCGCCAAGATGTTGGACACCCCGGCGGCGGCGAAGCGGCCGATGAGGTGGCGCAGCTCCGCGACGCTGTGATCCACCAGCGTCATGTGTGCCACCGGAAGCAACGTGGTGTCAGTGGCGATGCGCTCGGTGGTTTCCACGGTCATGCCTCGGGTACTTCCACCCGCTCCGTAGGTGACGGAGACGAAGGCGGGGTCGAGACCCTCGAGCTCTCGGATCGATCGCCACAAACGCTCGTTGGCTTCGGGGGTACGGGGTGGGAAGAACTCGAAAGAGAAAATCGGTTCGCCCGAATGGAGCAGCTCACGAATGTGCCGCGGTTTGGCGGTCGGTGTTCGTGAGGCCACTGGGCGTGTCGGTACAGCCAACATGTCTCCCACCATAAGACACCGCCCTTTGCTCACCCGAAGGTGCCTCTCGCCCACTGGGAAAACACGCACCCCACCGCTTTCCGATCCTCCGACGAAGACGCAGCGTGCAGCCGATAACCTGCAGGACATGGCCGTTTCCTTTTCCTCCTCCGCCGTGTCCGCCGTCCGCTCGGGCGTGGAGCGCGAGCTGTCCGCCTTCTACGCAGACCATCGTCAGTACCTTCTGGAAATCGCCGAGGAACTGAAACCGGCCGCCGACGCCGTGGAGGCGATGATCTCGGGGGGCAAGCGCCTGCGTCCGACCTTCTGCTACTGGGGGTGGCGTGCCGCGGGGGGCACAGCCGACGACGAACGTATCGTGCGGGCCGCGGCCGCCCTGGAATTCCTCCAGGCGTGCGCACTCGTCCACGACGACGTCATCGACAACAGCGACACCCGACGAGGACGACCCGCCACCCACAAGCGCCTGGCCAAGCTCCACGCCGATCACGGGTGGAGCGGTGCCAGTGAGGGGTTCGGCCAGGGAGCGGCCATCCTCATCGGAGATCTGTGCCTGGCCTGGTCGGACGAGATGTACCAGGCCAGCGGTTTTGCTCCGCAGACCCTTCAGGAGGGGCGTGTGCCCTTCAACGCGATGCGCACCGAAGTGATGGCCGGCCAGTACCTGGACACTCTGGAACAGGTGCGCGGCACCTCCAGCCGTGAGGCCGCACTGCGGGTGATGCACTACAAATCCGCCAAGTACACCGTGGAACGACCCCTGCACATGGGCGCGGCGCTGGCCGGACGCCTGACGGATCTTGCCGATGTCTACACGGACTACGGAATCGCCCTCGGCATCGCCTTCCAGTTGCGCGACGACGTCCTGGGGGTGTTCGGCGACCCGGACACGACCGGCAAGCCCACAGGGGACGATCTGCGCGAGGGCAAACGCACCCTGGTCGTGGCCGAGACCCTGGCCCGAGCAAGTGCGACCGACGCCGAGCGCTTCGAGAGCTTGTTGGGTGCAACGGACCTGTCCGTGGCTTCGGTGGAGTGGATGTGCGGCCTGATCGAGGAGTCCGGGGCACTGGCCGCCTGCGAGAACCTCATCGAGGAGTACGCCGAACGTGCCTTGAGCGCCCTGGACAGTTCCGAGCTCGATCCGGAGGCTCGTGCCCCTCTGCGTGAGCTGGTCGGGGCCGTCACCTCTCGGAGCCGCTGACCGAACCCGTCCAGGTGCTTTCGGTGGCCCTTCACCGGCACACCGCCCCTTTGCCCGGGAGCGTGGAAACGGGCGTGCCGTTCAAGGCTCAGAGCACCTCGGTCACAG
The DNA here is from genome assembly GCA_019115445.1 of Candidatus Nocardiopsis merdipullorum. GTDB lineage: Bacteria > Actinomycetota > Actinomycetes > Streptosporangiales > Streptosporangiaceae > Nocardiopsis > Nocardiopsis merdipullorum. Next base: position 17,508 of record DXDP01000058.1, on the reverse strand, counting down.
AGGATGGATGTCATGGGCGACGATCACATGACAAACCACACCATAGGGGTGACCGGAGCGACGGGGGCGCTGGGCGGACGCGTCGCCGCCCGGATCGCCCGGTTGGGCCTACCGCAAAGACTCATCGTACGGGACATCAATCGGGCCCCGGAGTACCCGGGCAGCAGCGCGTCGATGGCCTCCTACGAGGACACCTCGGATTTCGAACGGGCCTGTCGAGGGGTGGACACGCTCTTCCTCGTCTCGGCTCCCGAGTCCGAGAACCGCCTCGACATTCAGCTGAGCGCAGTGGACGGAGCGGTCGAGGCAGGGGTGTCCCGGATCGTCTACCTGTCGTTCCTGCGAGCCGGGCCCGCATCGACCTTCACCTTCGCCCGTACACACTTCTTCACCGAAGCACACATCAGGTCCACGGGGGTCGGACACACCTTCCTCAGGCCCGGTCTCTACCTCGATCTGTTGCCCACGTGGGTCGACGACGACGGTGTCGTGCGTGGGCCCGCGGGTGACGGGCGGGTGGCGTGGGTCTCTCGGGACGACATCGCGGACGTGGCCACCACCGTCCTCACAGACCCTGTCACCGTGCCGCGGACGGAGAACGCGACATTCGACATCACCGGGCCCGAGGCCCTGTCCCTGAGCGCAACGGTCGACAAACTGAGCAGGCTCACCTCCCGCTCGATTCGGTACGTTCCCGAGACCTGGGAAGAGGCGTTGGCGTCCCGACGCTCGAGCGGGGCCCCCGAGTGGGCGATCCAGGGATGGGCCTCCTCCTACGCGGCCATCGCCGCCGGCGAGCTGGATGTGGTGTCGCACACAGTCGCGGACCTGGCCGGTCACCCGGCCCAGTCCATCGAAGGTTTCCTGCGACGACACCCGAGCGCTCTGTCCCACGTGGCCGTGTGAAACGGGTTCAGGATCCCTCGGCGGCCCGCGCGCGCAACCGTGTCTTCAGAGCCGCGGCGGCCGTTCGGGGATCCTCGGCCTCGGTGATGACACGGACCACGACCACCCGACGTGCCCCGGCGTCCAGAACACTGTCGATGGTGTCGAGGTCGATGCCTCCGATGGCGAACCAGGGACGGTCGGCCTCCAGGGCCGCGGCTCGCTCCACCAGTTCAAGCCCCGCGGCCGGGCGCCCCGGCTTGGTGGGGGTCGCCCAGGTCGGTCCCACACAGAAGTAGTCGGTCCCGGGTTCCTCGGCCGAGGCGGCGGCCGCTCCTATGTCGTTGTTGGACCGTCCGATGATCGGATCGGCCCCGACGATGTCTCGGGCCATCGGTACCGGAAGGTCGCGCTGTCCCAGGTGGAGAACGTCCGCGCGCACGGCGCGGGCGATGTCCGCGCGGTCGTTGACGGCAAGAAGGGCCCCGTGGCGTTCACACGCCTCACGGAGCACCTCCAACGCGGCGATCTCCTCCAAGGTGTCCAACCCCCTGTCCCGGAGTTGGATGATGTCCACGCCTCCGGCAAGGGCCGCGTCGGCGAACTCGGCGAGGTCACCTTGCTCGGTCCGGGCATCGGTGCACAAGTACAGAAGGGATGCGTCCAGGCGCTCACGCAGGCTGGTTCCATGACTGGTCCTCACCCTTTTCACCCTAGACGAGTCCACCCCCGAGGTCGCACACACGGACAAGGTCCGCATCGCCCCGGAACGAAGAAAGGAGGCGCCGTCGAGGGCGTCGGCGTACGACCGGGGCTCGGGCGTGCCAAGGCACGGGCTGCGTGCCGACCTGGTCCCGGGCCTGCGCACCTCATGTGCGCGATGCCGGGTCGGATCTCACAGTGCCAACCCTTGGGCACGGCGGCGCACCTCGGTGCCACGGTTCTCCCGGATGGCCTGGATGGGTGTGCCCGGTAGGGAATCGTCCGGGGTGAACAGCCAGCGCAGGGCCTCCTCGTGGGAAAAACCGGAGTCGCTGAGCAGGACGAGGGTCCCGGGCAGACCCTTGACGAAGTCGCTCCCGTTCAAGAACGCGGCCGGGACGGACAACTCACCGTTGCGGACCACCCCCATCATGCGGTTCTCACGTATGAGCTGCTTGATGTGGTTGGGGCTCACACCCAGTGGTTGAGCCGCCTCCTCGAGGGTCAGCCATGTGCCGACCAGGGTGTCGATGTCGCTGTGTGTCACGTTTCCAATCTGCCACATCCCCATGCCCCCTTCGACCCGCTTGCCCGGGGATCTAGACTTGGAAAGGACCGCGGGAGCCGGGTGGACCCGGCTGAGAGGGGAGCTGGGAGCTCCCGACCGCACGAACCTGATCCGGATCATGCCGGCGAAGGGAGTGGAGGAAACAGCGCGATGCGCATGACTCGTCCCACCACCGATCCCGGAAATGGCAGTGTCGTCGTGGTCGGCGGCGGTGTCATCGGACGCACCACCGCATGGCGGGCCGCCCAGCGCGGCTTCGACGTCACACTCGTGGAGCCGTCCGACGTCCACTCGGCCACCAGAGTCGCGGCGGGGATGCTCACCCCCGCCACCGAGGCGGTGTTCGGTGAAGAGACCCTCGTGGAACTCTGTGTCCGTTCTGCACGTATGTACCCGGATTTCGTCACCGAGGTCGAGGCAGCGAGCGGCATGGAGGTCGGACACCGCACCACCGGAACACTTCTCGTCGCCTTCGACCGGGACGACATGGCCCTCCTCGCTGAACTGCACGAGTTCCAGCAACGCCTGGGCATCACCACCGAGCGGTTGACCGGTCGACGGTGTCGCGGACTGGAACCCATGTTGGCCCCGTCGGTGCGTGGTGGCGTGTTGGCGCCGGACGACCACTCCGTCGACCCACGTCGCCTCCTGCTCGCCCTGGCCGAGGCCGGCTCCCGGTCGGGGGTGACCGAGATCGCCGACCGTGTCGTCGAAGTGACCGAGGAACTCGAGGTCGTTCTGGCCGGGGGAAGGACCCTGTCCGCGGACCGGGTGGTTCTGGCCGCCGGCTGTTGGGGCAACGACATCACCACCCCGACCGGGGTACTGCCGACGCTACGGCCGGTCAAGGGCCAACTCCTGCGTACCCGGCTCCCCGCGGGTCAAGAGCCACTGGTGCATCGCACCGTTCGTGGGCTGGTCCGGGGAAACCCGATCTACTTCGTCCCGCGCGACGACGGGGAGATCGTCGTGGGGGCGACCCAGGAGGAACACGGCCACGACACCGCACTCACCGTCGGCGGGCTGTGGCACATCCTCAGAGACGCCCGTGAGTTGGTGCCCGGGGCGACCGAACTCGAGGTCACAGAACCTTGTGTGGGTCTACGTCCCGGACCTCCGGACAACATGCCTTTGCTCGGTCCCACACGGGTGCCCGGCCTGCACCTGGCCGTCGGACACTTCCGCCACGGTGTTCTTCTGGCACCGGTCACCGGGGAGTCCGTGGCCGAAGCTCTGGTCACCGGTGACTTGCCCGAATACGCACACCGATTCTCCGCCGATCGGGAGGAATGATGATACTCACCGTCAACAACATGGAACGTACGGTCGACCCCGAAGTCACCGTGGGCACGATCGTGCGCGAACTCACCGCCCCGGACGGGGGCGAGGCACCCGGCGGTATCGCCGTGGCCGTCAACGACGAAGTGGTCCGCCGCACTGCCTGGACCACGACCCGCCTACGCCCGGGTGACCGTGTGGATGTCCTGACCGCAGTGCAAGGGGGATGAGCATGTTCCACGACGACCCGTTCGTCATCGCCGACACGACCTTCACCTCGCGGCTCATCACCGGTACCGGAGGAGCTCCCTCGCTCGACGCGCTCGAGGAGGCTCTCATCACTTCCGAGACGGAACTGACCACCGTCGCGATGCGGCACGTCTCCCCCTCTCAGGAAGGCTCGGTGTGGGAGGTTCTGCAACGCAACAAGATCCGGGCACTGCCCAACACCGCGGGCTGCTTCACCGCCACCGACGCCGTACGCACCGCCCGCCTGGGGCGGGAGGCGTTGGAGACGTCCTGGGTCAAGCTGGAGGTGATCGCCGACGAGCACACACTGCTGCCCGACCCCGTGGAACTTCTGGACGCGGCCGAACTCCTCGTCGACGAGGGGTTCACCGTACTGCCGTACACCAACGACGACCCTGTGTTGGCACGTCGCCTGGAGCAGGTCGGCTGTGCCGCGGTGATGCCCCTGGCCGCACCGATCGGTTCGGGACTTGGCATCCGAAATCCCCACAACCTGGAGTTGATCGTCGAGCAGGCGGAGGTCCCCGTCATCGTCGATGCGGGGATCGGTACCGCCAGTGACGCAGCACTGGCCATGGAGTTGGGTTGTGACGCAGTACTCCTGGCCACAGCCGTCACCCGGGCACAGAACTCCACCTTGATGGCCGCTGCCATGCGCGATGCGGTTCGTGCGGGGCGGGCCGCCCGGTTGGCCGGGCGTATCCCTGTGCGGCGCTATGCCCAGGCCTCGTCCCCGATGTCCTGATCTGCGTTGCGGGCCCAGGGGCGACCCCGTCCGTCCCCGGTCGTTTGGCTCTGTCCCCTACCGTGGGAAGGCGTGTGTTCCACGCACCTCAACACGCAAGGCCCCGCGCACCGACGGCGCGGGGTACAGGCCACCGGCCGTGGGGCGGGCTCCTGCACGGGCTTTTCCGCTATCGTGTCGGTTCGACACCCGGTGTCGGGTACGCGCCGTCGGCTGTGTCGGCCCCCACGGCTGTACCGGCCCCTCGGCCGGCCGCCCTCGGCCGCACTGCCCCCGCCGACCGTGACTGCCCGCGTTCCCCGCATCAAGGACACTACTCCGCCGTGGACATGACGACTTCCGATCCGCTCGTAGGAGCGACACTGGACCGACGCTACTTCGTCGAGTCCCGAATCGCCGGTGGTGGGATGGCGACCGTCTACGTCGCCCACGACCTCCGCCTGGATCGGCGGCAGGCGTTGAAGGTGATGCATCCCTCCCTGGCCCAGGACCCGTCCTTCGTCCAGCGCTTCATCAACGAGGCCCATTCGGTCGCAAAGCTCTCCCACCCCAACGTCGTTCAGGTCTTCGACCAGGGTGAGGACTCCGGGCACGTGTTCTTGGCCATGGAGTACGTCCCGGGTCGTACTCTGCGTGACCTGCTCCGGGAGAAGGGGCGCCTGACGCCCCGTGCCGCCCTGCAGATCATGGCCCCTGTGCTGGCCGCGCTCGGGGCCGCCCATCAGGCGGGGATGGTCCACCGTGACGTCAAACCCGAAAACGTCCTGCTCACGGAGGACGGCAGGGTCAAAGTGGCAGACTTCGGTCTGGCTCGCGCCGTGGAACAGTCCAATCAGGGTCTGACGCGCACCGGAACCCTCATGGGAACGGCTGCCTACCTCGCCCCCGAACAGATCGAGCGGGGTCTTGCCGACGCACGCAGTGACGTGTACGCGGCGGGCATCATGCTCTACGAGCTGCTCACCGGTAACCAGCCGCACACGGGCGAGACCCCCATCGCGATCGCCTACCAGCACGTCAACGAGGACGTTCCCCGTCCCTCCCATTTTCTTCCGGGTCTGCAGCCCGAGGTGGACGATCTGGTGACCAAGGCCACCGAGCGCGACCCGAAGTATCGACCCGGCAACGGGGGGCAATACCTGGCCAAGGTCCTGGAGGTGTGGAACCGGCTCCCTGCGGATCCGCAAGGGGGGTCGGCGCCCCTGACCCCGGTGGCCCCGCAGAAGGGCCCGGTCCACACGATGACCGCACCGCAGCTCATCGCGGGTGGCGCAGGCCCGGGTACCGAGAACGCGACCATGGTCGTCGACATGGACGCAGCCGACCACGGCGAGGACGAGGAGGACGACGACACGGACAACGGTTCGTGGTGGACACGCAACCGCCTCCTGGCGATCGGTGGCGGGGTCCTTGCCGTGATCGTCCTCGCGGCGAGCTGGTGGTTCTTCCTGGGCCAGTACGAGAACGTCCCCGATGTGGCGGGCGCCTCACCGGAGACCGCACGGGAGGAGATCCGGTCCGCCGGTCTGACCTACGACCTGGCCGAGGAGGAGATCTACAGCGACGACGCCGATCGGGGCACGGTCGCCGAGACCGACCCCGAGATCGGCTCACGACTCTCCCCCGGCGACAGCGTGACTGTCTTTTTGTCGATGGGTCCACAGACCATGGACATGCCCGACCTGGTCGGTGAGGACGTCGCCAACGCCACCAAGGATCTGGAGGACCTCGGGTTCGCAACCGAGGACATCGTCCAGGAGGAGATCGACGCCCGAGAGGTCCCCCCGGGTGAGGTGATCGAGACCAATCCCGAGGCCGGAGCGACCGCCGACCGCGAGGGAAGCATCACACTCACCATCAGCCGAGGCATCCCCGTGCCCGCTGTGGTCGGCGAGGAGCTGGATGATGCGCGCTCCACCTTGGAAGACCTCGATCTGGAGGTCGAGGTCGTCGAGGAGGAGAGCGAGGACGTCGATGAGGGTGTGGTGATCAGCCAACTCCCGGACACCGGCACCAGTTTGGGCATGAACGGCACCGTGACCCTGACCGTGTCGAGCGGACCCCCCGAGGTGGATGTTCCCGACGTGGTCGGGATGCGCCGCAAGGAGGCGCGCGAGACCCTGGAGGACGCCGGGTTCGAGGTGGAGATCGATCGCATCCTGCGTGGCAACCGCATCGTGCACCAGTCTCCGAGCGGCAGCGCACCCGAGGGGTCCACGATCGAGTTGATCGCGGCACCGCGCGGGCTGGACCTGGACGAGTTCGATTTCGACGACTGACGTCCCCGTGAGGGCCAAGACATCTCCGGCGAAGGCCTCCTAGGATCTTCTGCATGAACAGCGAGGAGATCCGAGTCCTGGTCGTGGACGATCACCCGATGTGGCGAGACGCGGTCGCACGCGATCTCGAGGAAGCGGGGATGAACGTGGTCGGGACGGCGGGTGATGGTGCCAAGGTGTTGCGTATCGCTCCCGCGGCCCGGCCGACCGTGGCCGTGGTGGACCTGAATCTGCCGGACACCACGGGCGTGGACCTCACCGCGGCTCTGGACGCGCTCGAGGAGCCGCCCCATGTACTCATACTGTCGGCCAGCGGCGCCGGGGAGGACGTCCTGGCTGCGGTCAAGGCGGGAGCGACGGGCTACCTGGTCAAGTCGGCAGGGCGTGAGGAGTTGCTCGAAGCGGTTCGTCGCGTCCACGCCGGGGAGGCGGTCTACACCCCTGGGCTCGCGGGGTTGGTGTTGGGTGAATATCGGCGTCTGTCCACACACACCTCTCGCTCCTCCTCGGCCGAGGAGGGGGACGGTGCTCCGGAGCTGACTCCCCGAGAGACCGAGGTACTGCGCCTTGTCGCCAAGGGGTTGGCCTACAAGCAGATCGCGCAGCGGTTGTCGATATCCCACCGCACTGTCCAGAACCATGTGCAGAACACTCTCACCAAACTCCACCTCCACAACCGGGTCGAACTGGTGCGTTATGCGATCGACCAAGGGCTGGACGACTGAGCCGACCGGTCTGGACCGGAGCAATCCCTCAGGGGGCGCTCTCTCCACCACAAACGTGAGACCCACCACTGTGAACAGAGATTTCTTCCGGATCGTCCCTCACGGGTTTGGTTTGCTCTCCCCCGGCACACTATGGTCTAGACCATATGGCGTCTTGCGCCATGAAATCCCACAACGTCGAGGAGAAGTCGCATGCGAGTCGGGGTGCTGACCGGGGGCGGGGACTGCCCGGGGCTGAACGCGGTCATCCGTGCCGTGGTCCGTAAGGGAATCAAGGACTACGGCTACGAGTTCATCGGCTTCCGGGACGGCTGGCGCGGCCCCCTCGAGGGTGTCACCATGCCGTTGGACATCAGCGCGGTGCGCGGCATCCTTCCGCGCGGCGGGACGATCCTGGGATCCTCGCGCACCAACCTCATGAAGATCGAGGGCGGGGTCGAACGGGTCAAGGACAACATGGCGGGCCTGGGCGTGGACGCCCTGATCGCCATCGGTGGCGAGGACACCCTGGGTGTGGCCCGTCAGCTGTACGACCAGGGCGTCAACGTCGTGGGGGTACCCAAGACCATCGACAACGACCTCAACGCCACCGATTACACTTTCGGGTTCGACACGGCCGTCAACATCGCCACGGAGGCGATCGACCGCCTGCACACCACCGCAGAGTCGCACCACCGTGCGCTCGTGGTGGAGGTCATGGGCCGCCACGCCGGGTGGATCGCCCTGCACTCCGGTATGGCCGCCGGCGCCAACGTCATCCTCATCCCCGAGCGTCCCTTCGACATCGAAGAGGTCGTCAAGCACGTCGAGAGCCGCTTCAAGACCCAGTACGCCCCCATAGTCGTGGTCGCCGAAGGCGCTCACCCCAAGGAGGGCCAGCTGCAACTGTCCAACGAGGAGAAGGACTCCTTCGGTCACGTGCGTCTGGGTGGCGTCGGTCAGACCCTGTCCGACGAGATCGAGCAGCGCACCGGCAAGGAGTCCCGTTCGGTCGTGTTGGGCCACATCCAGCGTGGTGGTACCCCCAGCGCCTTCGACCGGGTCCTGGCCACCCGCCTGGGGGTGAACGCCATCGAGTCCGTGCACGACAAGTCCTTCGGGAAGATGGTCGCCCTGCAGGGGACCGACATCGTGCGTGTGGATCTGTCCGAGGCCACCGACACCCTCAAGACGGTTCCGCTCGAGCGCTACCAGGAGGCCGAGACCTTCTTCGGCTAGATCCTTCCTGCGGTACGCAAGGGCCCCTCCCCGAAGACGGCGGGTGGGGTCCTTTGCGCTTTGCGGCCCTCCTCTTCCGTCAGGAATGTACTGAGCGCTCCGGGAATTGTTCGATACTGGAGGGCGACAGCGGGCCTGCTGGGGCCCCTCATCCGCGCCGTGGCGGGTGGACATCATGAAATTTTCCGGAGGTAGCACCATGTCAGCGTCGCTCGAGCACGCACCGCTCCCCGTGACCGAGATCCGGGACGACGCCGGTCTGGGCGAGCTCTGTGTACTCATGAAACTCGGGGAGATCGTTCTCAAAGGCTCCAACCGCAAGCTCTTCGAACGCCGCCTGCACAACAACATCCGCTCCTCGGTACGGGACCTGGGAGATGTCCGGCTGTCCCAACGCGGTGCGGGCGTGATCATCCTCCGCAAGCGTGATGCCTCGGACCTGGAGATCGCCGAGATCGCCGACCGTATGTCCCACGTCATGGGTGTGGTGTGGGTGCACCTGGTGCGCCGGGTACCCAAGGATCTGGACGCGATCACCGATGTGGCGGTGCGTTCGATGGCCGACCGCGAGGGCACCTTCGCAGTACGGGCCCGTCGTCGCGACAAACGCTTCGAGATGACCTCGTCCGAGCTGGCCGGTCGCTTGGGTGCAAGGATCATCGATGCCCACGGGTACCGGGTGAACCTCAAACACCCCGACAACACCTTGTACGTGGAGGTGGACAAGGACGAGGTGTTCGTGTTCACCGACGGCATCCCCGGGCAAGGGGGTCTGCCCAGCGGAATGAGCGGACGTGGTCTGGTGCTGATGTCGGGCGGAATCGACTCCCCCGTCGCAGCGCACCGGATGATCCGCCGCGGTTTGAAGGTCGATTTCCTGCACTTCTCCGGGATGCCGTTCACCGGACCGGAGTCCATCTACAAGGCTTACAGCCTGGTCCGCCGGCTGGACCGTTACCAGGTGGGTTCTCGCCTGTTCGTGGTGCCCTTCGGCAAGGCCCAACAGCAATTGAAGAGTGCGGGCGACGAACGGTTGCAGATCGTCGCTCAGCGTCGCCTGATGCTCAAGACCGCCGAGGCACTGGCCGACGACCTGAAGGCCGAATGTCTCATCACCGGTGACGCACTGGGCCAGGTCTCCAGTCAGACGATGACCAACATCACCGCCTTGGACGATGCGGTCGACCTGCCGATCCTGCGCCCGCTCATCGGCATGGACAAGACCGAGATCATGGACCAGGCCCGTGGGATCGGAACTTTGGCCATCTCCGAGCTGCCCGACGAGGACTGCTGCACCATGCTGACCCCGCGTCAGGTGGAGACAGCGGCCCAGGTCGGTGACCTACGCCGGATCGAAAGGCGTCTGGACGCCGAGGAGCTCGCCGAGTACCTGGTCACCACGGCCCAGATGCACAAGCCCAGTTTCCTGGGCGAGGAGGCCCCGGAGCGAGTGGACAAGACCCGTGCGGTCGCCACGTCCTCCTGAGACCGGGTGACGGGCCGTCCTTGCTTCAGGGCCGGTCCCGGGCCCCCTTCCCAACGCCCACCGGCCAAGCCCGGGCTCCCTGCCGCCGTCCTGTACCCCACGACCGGAAAGGGGTCCTCTTCCTGCAGGAAGAGGACCCCTTTCCCTTGCTCGCCAACTCAGAGTGCGGCCGGCTCCCGGTCCGGGGCCGCGGTGAGAGAGCGACCGCCGAGCGTGGCCAAGGTCCCGGCCAGGTCCTTGAGTTCACCCAGGTCTTCCTCCACGAGGGCCTGGGGACCGTCGCAGAGCGCGGTCTCCGGGTTCGGGTGCACGTCGACGATGAGCCCGTCGGCGCCGATGGCCACCGCGGCACGGGACAGCGGCAACACCAGATCACGCTTGCCACCCGAATGTGAGGGGTCGACGATCACCGGAAGGTGCGACAAGCTCTGGGCGACCGGCACCGCGCTGATGTCCAGGGTGTTGCGAGTGGCTTTTTCGAAGGTGCGGATGCCTCGCTCACACAGCACGATGTCGAGGTTGCCGCGCTGGGCGATGTACTCGGCAGCCATGAGCCATTCTTCGATGGTGGCGCTCATACCCCGCTTGAGCAGGACCGGCTTGCCCGCGTCACCCGCTGCCTGCAACAGGGCGAAGTTCTGCATGTTGCGGGTACCGATCTGAAGCATGTCGGCGTAGGAGGCGACCAGTTCGACGTCGGCTGCGTCCACGACCTCGGTGACCAGCGGCAAGCCGGTCTCGTCGCGCACGTCGGAGAGGATCTTCAGGCCTTCCTCACCCAGGCCCTGGAAGGCGTAGGGGGAAGTACGCGGCTTGTAGGCACCACCGCGGAGCAGCGACGCACCCGCCGCACGCGCCATTTTCGCGGCCTCCAGGGTCTGTTCGGGTGTCTCCACTGCGCAGGGACCCGCGATGACGGTGACGTGGTCACCACCGATGGGGACACCTCGTACGCTCACGACGGAGCGGCGGTCATGGTTCTCCCGACTGACCAGCTTGTAGGGGGCCGAGATGCGAAGTACGTCGCCGACACCGGGTTTGGCTGCCAGACCGAGGTGCTGGAACCGTTCGACGTCCCCGACCAGGCCGATGATGGTGCGGCTGACACCGCGGGTCACGTAGGCCTCCCCTCCGGCAGAGGAGACCAGTTCGACGAGGGCGTCGATGTTTGCGGTGGTGGCATCCGGTGCCATGACGATGACCATGTGGGCTGTCCCTGTTCGTTGTGTGCGGTACGAGCCACGGACATCGGTTCCCGGAACGAAAAAGAGCCCCGGGCCTGTCTGCCCGGGGCTCCTGAGAAAGTCGTCTGTGTCAGCGCAGCGCGTAACAGGCGACCGTCCGGGAGTCGGGCCGGTAGCCATAAAAGCGCCAAAAGTTCCGCTGCATGCCAGTACTATAACGCACAGTTCACCGGACGGCGCAACGGCAGGGGAAGGTGACCTGTCTCTCGCTGTTTTTGGTCAGGAGTACCGTCACAAACTCCGTGTCCTAAGACGTCGGTCGGGGGACTCGCATCTCGATCTCGGTGCCTTCCTCGGGTGCGGTGATGATCTCGACGGTGCCGCCCAGATCCTGGATACGTCCCACCACGGATTGGGCGATGCCCAACCGGCCTTCTCGACGTGCCCGTGCCAAACGCCCCTCGGGGATGCCGGGGCCGTCGTCGCGCACGGTCACGATGACCGCCTCGTCCTCGTCCTCGATCAGGATCCACGCCCCGGTGTCCTTCGGACAATGCCGAACGATGTTGTCCAAAGCCGTGTGCACCGCCGCGGCCGTCTCGCGCGCGGTGTGTACGTCCAACAGAACGGGCGTCGCCGGGGCCGACACCGACACGTGTGTGCTCTCGTCCCTGCGCACCAGCTCGCGCAGGTCGATCGACATGTGTTCCTCCCCGCTCGGGGACGGAGGCGTGACAGCAGGCCCCGTGTCGAGGTCGGGCAGGCCGTCGGTGACCAAGGAGCGCAGTCGCACCTCCTGCTCACCGGCCATCCGGCCCAGCTCGGCGGCCGCTCCCCCGATCTCCTCTCCTCGTCTACGCACCAGTGCCAGCACCTGCAGCACCGAGTCATGGATGGACCGGGCCAGTTGCTCACGTTCGTGGAGGCGGGCTTCCAGGAACACGGCCTGGGCAAACCTCCTCTCGGCCCGCTCGGCCACGTTCGCCATGTATCCCACGGCCATACCCACCAGAAGCAGCAGGACGACACCACGCACAGTGGCCGAGGTGATCGCCGCGCCCATGCTTTCCCGCAAGGTGATGTCGGCCAAGCCGTAGAGCAGTGCGACAAGGGCACCGCCACGCGCACCCCACACCGCTCCCGTGGCCAGCACGGCCCCGGCGAACCAGTAGCTGCTCAGGGGCGTGGCCTGGGTGAGGTAGAAGGGGCTTGCCGCCAGTGCCGTGGCGAACAGGCAGCCCAAGGACACCGCCAGGTCTGCAACGACCAGACGCCACGTCCGTTGCTCGGGACGCGAGTATCCGTAGGCGGTGGCCACCGTCCACACCGCCATGACCACAAGGACGCTCCACGCCAGCCAGGGCCGAACCAGGTACTGATGGTGCCGAACGACGGGCAACAGGGCGTAGACCAGGGCACAGGCCCGATATACCGCGAAGGAGCGCCAGAGGGGAACGTCGAAGCCCAGCGGTCAGATCACCGCCCCGTCGTCGGGACCGTCGTCTCCGGGCGGTCTGTTGTCGGTCATCCGCAATACGAGTACGACGAAACTGCTCAGGAAGGCCAGGACGAGCAGGAGCATCAGCCAGTTGGGCAAAGAGATGCTGAGAAAAGCGGAGCCGAAGAGAACGACCGGGGCCGAGAGCAGACCGAACCAGGCGGCGACACCGACCCGGTCTCCCTGGATCAGGGGGGAGGGGGGCGGCGGTTCGTAGTGTCCTTCGATCTCTGCTTCGGCTCGGCGCAGTGCCTCCTCCGCCTCCTCGTCGGCGTCGGCGTCGTCGGCCTCGTCGGCGTCGTCCTTCTCTTTGCGGGCACGCCCTGCGAGCAGATCACCGATCCGTGAAGAAGCGGAATCGTCCTCGCGTTCGTCGGAGGCACTGAGATTTTCCGCGTCGGGCCAGGCCACGCGGCGGCGCTGGTCCGTAGGGTCCTCGCGTTCGTCGTAGAAGCGGGCGACCAGATCCTTCCAGACCTCGTCATCGTCGTCGGCCGACACCGGCTCGCCGCCCGGGTCGACGCTGTTCGGCGGGCCGTCGAGCAGGTCACCCCTCGAAGGGTTTTCGGTCGTGTCTTTCGGGTCGGCGCCTCCCTCACCGTCCTCGGTCCCCTCGTTCTCCTGAAGACCGATCTCGGGCAGTTCGGTCCCCAGGACCTGCTCGGCCGCCGGACGTTCATCGGCGTCCACATACAGATGATCGGTGGGTGGGGTGTCGGCCTCGCCCCCGGCGGGTTCGAGGACGTCCCCCGCCAGCGGAACGGCGTAGGCGGCGATCCCACTGCGCCGTAGAGCCTCGAGCATGAGGTCGGCGTGCGAGGGCGCCAACAGGATCAGGGGCACATAGGCATCGGCGAGCAGACCGTTGCCCCGACGTTGTGTCATCGGTCGGCTCCTTCCCCGCTTCTGCTCTGCTCTCGCACGAAAGCAAGGCTCCCGTCGAAAATGGCGGTGGCATCGTGGTCGAGGGTCGCCACGTGGTAGCTGTCGTGCAGCAAGTGGATCATCAGTGTGGTGTTGGTCGCTCTCCTGGCGAGCATACGCAGACTGCGCGGCCCGACCACATGATCCTGAGTGCTGCGGTAGGCCAGAACAGGCGCCCGCAAACCGGACAAGCCCTTTTGAACCACGCTCCACAGCTTCGGGAGTGTCGCGGCGGCGGCCGTGGGGACTCTGTCGTAGCCGCCCTCACCCATGCCGGTCAGGGCGATGTCGCTCCCGAGGCCGGGGGTGGACGGCAAAACCCGGGCGACCAGATGACGTATGGGTGCGATGAAGGGAAGTCGGAGGTCTTCCACCACCAGTGACGGGTTGACCAGGACGACCCCTTGGACCAGGTCCGGGTGTTCCTGGGCCAGGCGCACGCTCAGGGCCCCACCCATGGACAGTCCCATGACATACACCTCGTCGCACCGCGAGGCCAGGTCCAGCAATGCTTTTTCCACTGCTGCGTACCAGTCGTCACTGCCGGTGAGGTTCATGTCCTGCCAGGCCGTCCCGTGTCCGGGCAGCAGCGGTACTTCCACGCTGAGTCCCGCATCAGCCAGGTGTTCGGCCCATGGTCGCATGGAGTGCGGCGAACCGGTGAACCCGTGACACAACAGTGCACCGGTCCGTGAGCCCCGGTGGCTGAAGGGTTCCGCGCCCGGCAGCAGTGGATTGTCGATGAGTGGTGTCACGGGGGTTTCTCCCAGGAGATCGTACGGCGCAGGGCGCGGGCCCTTGGCTCTACAAGCGTGAGGCTAGCCGCTTGTCGATGTGATCGCCACGAGTACACAGTAACGATCCCCGGTGTGGGGCAAGGGCAACGGACCCATAGAGAACACACACGAGTATCCTCGGGTGGGTCGGGCACAGTTGTCCCTTCGGCGCGCTTTGGCAACGGTCCTGCACGGTGGGAGGATGACGCACACCGGTCGGTGTTCCACCGGCTCGGGGATGGTAGTGCCCTGGCAATGTCGGCCCAGCGGGAAAGTGAACAGTGGCAGTCCCTGCCCACAACTCCCCGCGTGTGCAGGGGTGATCTGAAACAATGTTCTACTGGGTGGTCAAGGCGATCCTGGGGCCGATTCTGGCCGTGCTGTGGCAGCCCCGCGCCGAAGGCGTGGAGAACGTGCCCAGACGGGGACCCGCCATCATGGTGAGCAACCATCTGTCGTTCACCGATCACTTCTTCGGACCGCTGCCACTGCCGCGCAAAATCACCTTCCTCGCCAAGGCCGAGTACTTCAACGGAACGGGCATCAAGGGCCTGGCCAGTCGGGCGTTCTTCACCGGGGTGGGGCAGATCCCCATCGACCGTTCCGGTGGCAGGGCCAGTGAGGCCGCTCTGCGCACCGGTCTGAAGGTGCTCAACCGCGGTGATCTGTTGGGCATCTACCCCGAGGGCACCCGTTCTCCCGACGGCAAGCTCTACCGTGGCCGTACCGGTGTCGCCCGGTTGGCCTTGGAGTCGCGTTCCCCTGTCGTTCCGATGGCGATGATCAACCTGGAGAAGATCATGCCTCCCGGGCGCACCTTCCCCAAGTTGGGTGTGCGGCCCCACATCAAGTTCGGTGAACCGTTGGACTTCTCCCGGTACTACGGCATGGAGAGGGACCCGCGGGTCTTGCGCGCCATCACCGACGAAATCATGTACGCCCTCATGGAACTGTCCGGTCAGGAGTACGTGGACCGCTACGCCCAAGCGGTCAAGAAGGAGCTGGAGGCCGAGGCCAAGGAGGCCCGCCGCGAGCAGCAGGCCTCCGACAAGGGACGTCGACGCAGCGAGAAGGAGCAGCGCAAGGCCGAGCGCAGTGCCCACAAGGAGCAGCGCAAGGCCGAGCGTGCCAAGCGACGGGCCGAGAAGAAGGGCTGATTTCCTCCCGGTCCCTCAGGTCCGTGCCAGATCCCCGGCACCGACGATGCCCGCCTCACCTCCGAGTTCGGCCAACCGGATCTCGGCCAACCGGCGGCCGGGGCGCTCCGGGACGTGGCGGTCGAAGAAGGCCCGGACCGGCTCCAACAAAATCGCTCCGGCGTCCGAGACTCCACCGCCCAGGACAAAACACTCCGGGTCGAGAATCATGGCAAGGTCGGCCAACCCCAGGCCGACCCACTCCCCCACCCGCCGGAAGCACGTCAGGGCACCCTGGTCACCTTCCATCGCGGCTTGGGTGATGACCTGTCCCCCCACCTGTTCCACCACGCCATCGGCAAGCTCGAGCATGCGCGCGGCCGACCGCGGGTCGGTGAGAGCCAGGTCCTGGCCCTCTGCGACCAGGGCTCTGCCGCTGGCGTACTGCTCCCAGCAGCCGTGGTTGCCACAAGGGCAGCGTCGACCGTGCAGAACCATCCGTTGGTGCCCGATCTCGGCGGCCACGCCATGACGTCCCCGATGCAGCTCACCGTTCAGGACGATGCCCCCACCGATGCCGGTGCCCAGGGTGACACAGACCATGTCGTCGATGCCGCGACCGGCGCCGAAGCGTGCTTCGGCCCATGCTGCGGCGTTGGCGTCGTTCTCGATCACCACGTCCAGGCCGATCCGCTCCTGGATCCGCTTCTTGAGGGGGTCGTTCCGCAGGCCGAGGTTGACCGCGACCTGCACCGTGGACCGTTCCTCGTCGACGAAGCCGGCCACCCCGATCCCCACGGCCCGGACCGTGTCCGGCTTCTGCCTGCTTCGCAGTTCTTCCACCGAGCGGGCGACCACATCGGCCAACCCTTCCGGATCGTTCGAGGGGCTGGGGTGTTTGACCCGATCCAGGACCTGCCCTCGGTGGTCGACCACACCGGCTGCAACCTTGGTGCCACCGATGTCTACGCCGATGGTCAGCATGGGGGCAGTCTCCTTCTCACTCAGGAATGGGCCCTGACACAAGCCGCCGTGTTTTCGCCAGAGACCTTACAAAGGGTGTAAACCATTCGATTAAACCAGGCCAGGAAAGATCTCATGCACTCCCACCGGAAAATCGGGCGCCCTCTCCGGTCTCACCCGAGGTGATCTGCCCAGATGCACCTTCCTTCGCCTGGTCGTCCCGACTCGGTGAGCTCTCACCCGAGGCCTCTACATCACTTCGACCCTGCTCCAGGCCCCGTTCGAGGACGCCCCAGGTGCTGCTGACCGCGTCGGCCAGCGCCAGTCCCGCCCGGCCCAGGTGTCCGGCGACCTCCGGGACCGTGCGCCGCACGATCTCACCGAACTCCTCCAGGGGCGGTTTGTGCTGCGGGTCCTCCAGACGAATGGCCTCTTCCCACACGTCCTCCTTGGACGGGGCAGAGGTGACCGCGCCGACCCCCCGTCTGACCCCCGCGGTGATGAGCTTGCGCTGTAGGTTGTCGACCAGCTTCAGCGCGTCGTCGATGAGGTCCGGAGAGGTCTCCCGCCCGCCTCTGCTGCCCGTGGCACCGCGCTCTTGGCTTTCCGTCATGGGGTTCCTCCTGTCGTGACACTTCCTGGCATCACGTTAACCGCCGGCCCGAACCTCGGGCAGTGGCCAGGGGAAAGGTTCGGGGAGGAACCAGGGATGAACCGTAGGGTTACGGATGTTGCCCCAACCCCACACGAAAGCACCAAACGACCACAAAGAAGACAAGACACCCAAGGGGAGCAAAGGTCACTGGATGTGCACACAAGCCTCAACAGGCGATAGCCTCACGAGACGAGATACCACCGGCATCACCGCCCTGAGCAGCATCTCCTTTCGACC
>DXDP01000057.1 GCA_019115445.1 Candidatus Nocardiopsis merdipullorum | reverse complement strand
CCAGGGGTCTTCCTGGGTTGCCTTGAGCGACAGGGAGACGCGCTCGCGCTCCATGTCGACGTCGAGAACCTCGACGGTGACCTCCTGGCCGACCTCGACGACCTCGCTCGGGTGGTCGATGTGCTTCCAGGAAAGCTCGGAGACGTGCACCAGCCCGTCGACCCCGCCCAGGTCCACGAACGCACCGAAGTTGACGATCGAGGAGACGACACCCTTGCGGATCTGACCCTTCTGCAGGGTGTTGAGGAAGGTCTGACGGACCTCGGACTGGGTCTGCTCGAGCCAGGCACGGCGGGACAGGACCACGTTGTTGCGGTTCTTGTCCAGTTCGATGATCTTGGCCTCGAGCTCGCGACCCACGTAGGGCTGCAGGTCACGCACGCGCCGCATCTCCACCAGGGAGGCGGGCAGGAAGCCGCGCAGGCCGATGTCGAGGATGAGGCCGCCCTTGACGACCTCGATGACGGTGCCGGTGACGACGCCGTCCTCTTCCTTGATCTTCTCGATCGTGCCCCAGGCACGCTCGTACTGGGCGCGCTTCTTGGACAGGATCAGGCGACCTTCCTTGTCCTCCTTCTGGAGAACGAGGGCTTCGACGTGGTCGCCGACGGCGACGACCTCGCCGGGGTCGACGTCATGCTTGATCGACAGTTCCCGGGAAGGGATCACACCCTCGGTCTTGTAGCCGATGTCGAGCAAGACCTCGTCTCGATCGACCTTCACGATGGTGCCTTCGACGATGTCACCGTCGTTGAAGTACTTGATGGTCTCGTCGATCGCCGCGAGGAAGGCTTCCTCGGACCCGATGTCGTCGACCGCTACCTGGGGTGTCGAGGTGGCCTCAGTGCTGCTCGTCATGTGTGGGTGGACTCCGGATACGGACAGATACAGAAAGGATGGACACGCGGTGGGTCCGAGTTCGTCGATCCGTCATCCGGTAAGAAGCAGGGCCACATACGGAACGAGCCGTCCGTGGCCGCCGGCCGCCGGTTCCAGAAGTGGTGACCGAACGGTGCAGCCCTTCCACCTCCTCGATGGAGACAGTAGACGCACGCACGAACCCACAACGCTCCGACCAGAGTATGAGACATGCGCGTCCTGGTCAATCGGAACCCGAGGCGGACAACCCGACAAAAGCCATGGACGTCGAAAGTTACCCGAGTTCAGCAGTGAAGATCAACCGGACCGCGACGGACGGTTCGCCCTCCCCGACCAGGAGCACCGTGACGACGGTCACTCCTGCTCGGGTCGGGAACGGGTCCGTTTCAGGTCACCGCGCCGCTTCTTGGCGTCCAGACGTCGTTGCCGCGCCGCACGACTGGGCTTGGTGGGTCTGCGTCGGCGCGGTGGTGGGGCCGTCGCCTCGGCCAGAATCTGGCTCATCCGTTCCACTGCCTCGACCCTGTTGCGGGCCTGCGAACGATGCTCCTGCACACTCACCGTGAGCACACCGTCCACCAAACGCCCGGACAGGCGTTCCAGGGCACGCTCCCGCCGGGTCCGGCCCAGGCCCCGGCAGGAAGTCACGTCGATCGACAGCGACACCCGGGTCGCCGACGTGTTGACGTGCTGCCCACCGGGACCGGAGGAGCGGGAAAAACGCCACCGGAGATCGTCGGCGGGGATGGTCACCGAACCGAAGTTCACATCGCCCACGGGTTCGCTCGTACCCACTGTCCCCCACCTTCCGGTCGGTCTTCACTCTCTGTACGCAGCCACACGGACTTCAGTGCGCGGCGTCGTGCCAGTTCTGCCCACCACCGACGGACACCGCCAGCGGCACCCGCAGATCATGGGCCGAGGCCATCTGCCCCACCACGAGCTCCTCAAGGGCCTCGCGCTCACCGGGAGCGACCTCCACCACCAGTTCGTCGTGCACCTGCAACAGGACACGGGAGGCATACCCACCCTCGCTCAGGGCGGCGTCCACCCGCAGCATCGCGACCTTGATGATGTCGGCCGCCGACCCCTGGATGGGGGCGTTGAGCGCCATCCGTTCCGCCATCTCACGCAGGTGCCGGTTGTCGCTGTTCAGGTCCGGAAGGTAGCGGCGTCGGCCCAGGACCGTCTCGGTGTAGCCGACCTTGCGTGCCTGCTCCACCACTGCCCGAAGGTAATCGCGCACACCGCCGAACTCGGCGAAGTAGTCCTCCATGAGCTTTTTGGCCTCGTCCGGCTGGATCCCCAACTGTTGGGAGAGCCCGTAGGCGCTCAGGCCGTAGGCCAGCCCGTAACTCATCGCCTTGATCCGGGAGCGCGCCTCACCGTCGACCTCCTCCACCCCGATCCCGAAGATCTGGGAGGCCATCTGGGCATGGAAGTCGTATCCACTGTTGAACGCGTCGATGAGCGCCTTCTCCTCGGACAGGTGCGCCATGA
The DNA here is from genome assembly GCA_019115445.1 of Candidatus Nocardiopsis merdipullorum. Lineage (GTDB taxonomy): Bacteria > Actinomycetota > Actinomycetes > Streptosporangiales > Streptosporangiaceae > Nocardiopsis > Nocardiopsis merdipullorum. The sequence goes on along the minus strand of DXDP01000057.1, from coordinate 2,339 downwards.
TGCGTAGCTCGATCTGGCTGTAGTCCGCGGTCAGCAGCTCCTCGTACCCCTGGCCGACCACGAACGCCTGCCGGATGCGTCGCCCCACGTCAGTACGGACCGGGATGTTCTGCAGGTTGGGTTCGGTGGAGCTGAGACGGCCGGTTGCGGCCACCGTCTGGTTGAAGGTCGTGTGGATGCGACCGTCGTCGGCGATCGTCTTGATCAACCCCTCGACGGTGGTGCGCAACTTGGTCTGGTCCCGGTGGTGCAGCAACACCTCGGGCAACTGGTTGTCGGTCTGAGCCGCCAACCACTCCAGCGCCGAGGCATCGGTGGTGTAGCCGGTCTTGATCTTCTTGGTGCGGGGCAGCCCCAGTTCCTCGAACAACACCTGCTGCAGCTGTTTGGGAGAGCCCAGGTTGAACTCTCGACCCACGATCCCGTGTGCCTTTTCCACCGCACCGCGGGCAGCACCGGCGAACTCGCCCTGCAACCCCTCCAGATAGTCGCGGTCGGCGGCGATACCGGCCCGCTCCATGCGCGCCAGCACCTCGCTCAACGGCAGTTCGACATCGCCGAGCAAGTGGGTCCCACCACGTTTGTCCAACTCGTCGACCAGGACCACGGCCAGATCCCGGGTGGCGGCGGCACGCACGGCCAGCGCGTGCCCGGGGCCACCCTCCGCCTCGGTACCGATGTCCAGGGCCAGTTGCGCCCCCTCGGTCTCCTCCAGCTCCTGCCCCAGGTACTTGCGGACCAGGTCCTCCAGGTCGAACCGGCGACGGCCGGGTTGGACCAGATAGGCGGCCAGCGCGGTGTCACAGACCACACCTTCCAGGCTCCACCCCTGGGCACCCAGGGCCAACACCGCACCCTTGTACTCGTGCACGGCCTTGGGTCTTTCGGGGTCGGCCAGGAACGCCGCCAAGGCCTCGGTGTCGGCCGGGTCCAAAGTGGTGGTGTCCACGTACACGGCCGCACCCGTGGGAGCAACGAGCGCCAACGCATCCACCCGGCCCGTACCTTGCCCCCATGTGCTTTCCAGAGCCACCCCCACGGGTGCCTGCTCGGTCGAGTCCTCGACCCTCAGGTGCTCGTCGATCCAGGTGGCCACCCCACCGACCTCGGGAACGGTCACGTCGACGGTGAAGCCCTCCGTGGGTTTTTCGGAGTCACCGATGTCGGCCTCACCGAAATCCAGCACGGCGTAGAGACGCTCACGCAGGTTGGAGGCGAACTCCAGGTTGTCGAACAGCGAGTCCACAGCCGCACGATCGGCATCGCCCATGGTCAGGTCGGCGACGTCGACCTGCAGGTCCACATCGGTGACCAAACGGTTGAGCCGTTTGTTGCGCAGCACGTCGTCCAGGTGATCACGAAAGTTCTGTCCGACCTTGCCGGTGACCTCGTCGGCACGGGCGATCAGCTCCTCCAAGGAGCCGAACCTGGTGATCCACTTGGCAGCCGTCTTGGGCCCCACCCCGGGCACGCCCGGCAGGTTGTCGGCCTTCTCCCCCACCAGAGCGGCCAGATCGCGATAGCGTTCCGGTGGGACCCCGTACTTCTCCTCGATCGCCTCGGGGGTGGTCCGCCTCAGGTCGGACAGACTGCGTCCTGGGTAGAGCACCGTGCACGAATCGGTGACCAGCTGGAAGGTGTCCCGGTCACCGGAGGCCACAAGTACCTCCATCCCGGCTCGGCCGGCCTCGTGGGCCAGCGTCGCGATGACGTCGTCGGCCTCGTACCCGGGTGCGGAAAGATTGGTCACACCGATCAGGCGCATGAGGTCCTGGGTCAACGGCACCTGTGAGGGGAATTCGGGCGGGGTCTCCGACCGCCCATCCTTGTAGCCGTCGTACTCCTTGCTGCGAAACGTGGGGCCGGACAGGTCCCAGGCCACGGCCACGTGGGTGGGTTCCTCCTCACGCAACATCTTGACCAGCATCGACGCAAAGCCGTAGATGGCGTTGGTCGACTGGCCGGTACTGGTTCCGAAGTTCTCCACCGGAAGCGCGAAGAAAGCACGGAACGCCATCGAATGGCCGTCCAACAAAAGCAGGCGGGACCGTCCACCACCGCTGTGGGAGGCGCCTGCCGCATCGGCCCGGGACATCTGATCAGGGGTCTCTCGCTTGGTCACCACAAGTGAATCCTAAGATGCTCGAAAGACAGTCCGTGGCCCTCTTCGGTCCTTCACCCGGAAACCACGGCCCCCGGGCACCGCAAGAGTCGGGCCCGAAGTGTCCACACACACCGGCCGATCGTCGGCCGGACATCGATTCGGAAGGCACCACATGACGACCAACTCCGAGCACGTGGCCACGCCGGAGGATGCGGGCTCCATCGCCGGCGAACTC
>DXDP01000056.1 GCA_019115445.1 Candidatus Nocardiopsis merdipullorum | reverse complement strand
GGCCTTGGCGACGAGGTCGTGCAGGGCCATGTCCACCACTCCGACGGCGACGGAGCGTTCGCCGTGGCCGCCGGGCTTTTCGTTGCGCATCATGACGTCCCAGGCCCGGGCGGGTGAGAGCTCGCCGTTCTCGTCCAGCAGCTCGTCCGGCGCGGCGTTTTGCAGCCGTGGCAGCATCCGTTCGTTCATGATGGCGGTGGCGTTGTACCGGCCGTTGGAGCTGAAGCCGTAGCCCACCAGGGGCTTGCCGTCGACCACCACATCACTGACCAACGCCAGGATCGTGCAGTCCATCTTGCTGAAGTCGATGTAGGCGTTGCGCATCGACGAGCTGATCGGGATGGTCCCGACGTGAGCGGAAACGATTTTCATGGTGTCCTTCCTGTCGAAACCAGCTCTTATAAGACACTTATAAGTTATTCGGAGCATATGCTGAGAGAGACGGGGGCCACAAGATCGCGAGCGAAGATCGTGAAAGAGACCAAGATGACCAGCGCAAACGTCTTCTCCAGCAAGGGTGGACTGGCCTACACCGAGCTGCGCCGCCGGATCACCTCGGGCGGGCTCGCTCCGGGATCACGGCTGTCCCAGTACGAACTGGCAGAAGAGCTGAGCATGAGCATCACCCCCCTGCGTGAGGCGATCAGACGGCTGGCCAGCGAGGACTGGGTCGTGATGGACGCCCACCGAGACGTCCGTGTGGCCCCCATGAGCGCGGACGAGGCACGCGAACTCCTGGAGGTCCGCCTCTCGCTCGAACCCTCCGCCACCGAACTCGCCGCGCGGCGCCGCACGGAGCGGGAGATCACCGCGATGAAGGCGGCCGCCGATGAACTCCTGCCGGTCACCCGCGACTGGGGGGAAGAAGCCATCACCGCACACCGGGCCTTCCACCGTGCGATCTACGCCGCCTCACACAACAAGGTGATGATCAGACTCCTGGACGACCTGTGGGACAAGGCCGACCGGTACCGACGGTTGGGCCTTGAGCTGCCCGCAGGGGCCGAACCACGCATCGTCGACCTGAACGAGCACCACAGGATCCTGGAGCTCGTCATCGACGGCGACGGTGCCGCCGCGGCCGACCTGGTGCGCACCCACATCCGCAACAGTCTCGGCGCCACGGTCACGGGCACCCTCGAGTACCGAGAGCGTGCTTAGATCCCTTTCGGCACTGGGCCCGCTCACCCCGAAGGGCCCGCGAAAACACACCCACAACCCCCACGTTCCCCTGGACAGGGCCCCGCGACCGACACAGAAGGGACACTCACAGTGACCAACCCGGAAGAGAACCCGGACACCCATGTGTGTGCCGACGGGGGCCTTCCCGGGCCCCGGGCGGCGCGTGCGGGGCGTGCCCCCGTCGAGATCATCACCGCCCGTGCCGTGCCCCTGGGCGGGCCGCGCGCCATGAACGTGCGCCGTACTTTGCCGCAACGGCAACGCTCGTTGATCGGAGCGTGGTGTTTCATCGACCACTACGGGCCGGACGAGGTGGCGGCCACCGGCGGTATGGACGTGGCACCACACCCGCACACGGGGTTGCAGACACTCAGTTGGCTGTTCGAAGGGGCCATCTGCCACATCGACTCCGGTGGCCACAGTGCCCGTGTCCTCCCCGGAGAGATGAACCTGATGACGGCGGGGGCAGGCATCTGCCACTCCGAGACCTCCACACCGGACACCACCCGGCTCCACGGGGTGCAGCTCTGGATCGCTCTTCCGGAGGAAGTGCGCGACAGGCCGGGGCGCAAGTTCGAGCACTTCGTTCCTGAACCCGTCGAGTTCGATGGGGGATGTGCGCTCGTGTTCCTCGGGTCGCTGCTGGGGTCGGAGTCGCCGGTGAGCATGCACACGCCACTGGTGGGGGCCGAGATCGGGCTCGATCCCGGCGGAACCCTCGACCTTCCGGTCGATCCCGGGTTCGAACACGGCCTCCTGGTGGACACCGGAAAAGCCGTCACCCTCGAAGGTGTGCACGTACCCGAGGACGCCGTTGGCTACACCGGGGTGCACAACCAGGTACTGCGGATCACCAACGACGGCGGTGAACCGGCCAGGCTCGTGCTGGTGGGAGGGGCTCCCTTCGCCGAGGAGGTCGTCATGTGGTGGAACTTCCTGGGCCGTTCGACGGAGGAGATCAGACAGTACCGGGAAGAATGGCAGAACCACGGTGAACGGTTCGGCCACGTGGAAGGTTACGTGGGGCACGGCGGACCGGGAAAGAACCGGGAGGGGATGGGCAGGATCCCGGCCCCCGAGTTGCCTCCGATCCGGATGCGGCCGAGGAAGAACCCGCCGCCCCACGCACGGTTCCGGGACTGAACGGGCCCCACGAACACTCATGCCCTCGGGTCGGGACACCGAGGGGCCGGTGCCACCGGCTGTCCCAGAACTCGGTGTGGTGATGTTCGTCGAGATTGGTAGGGCCGGTTTCGCTCCTACCGGAGTTCGGGTCCTGGAACGGCGACCATCACGCACAGCGCCGACCCCAGGGTGTCGGTGGCCCGGCAAGGTGCGGCGCCTCGCCTTCTGCCCGGGGCTCCACGTCCACGTCTGCTGAACGGTCATGTCTTCCGCAAGGCTCGGTTTGCGGCTTTCCTTTGACTTCGAACTCGATGGGATCACCCCATCGGCACACCTGCCGGGGACTGCCTTCCCCGAAAACCTCGTGTCACGGTTGAGTAAATTCGCTGCACGCCGGGGACCACGTCTTTACGCACCCTTGACCGGTGTGGTTTGATTCTCACCGATGTCCACGACCATTCTCGTCACAGGCGAGGCAAAGGCACCGTCAGGAAACCCGATCACCACCCAGTTCGGGATCTTCTACATTGCCTTTGTGGTCGATACGGACAGCCACCGGATTCTGGATGCGGAATGCTCCGCGACGTTGGCGGTGACGAAAACGTTCGTCACGAGCTTGTTCGCGAGAGAGCGCATCACGGACGAAGGTCGCCTGACGGAGCAGATCACCACCCGGTATCACGGCTCCTCCCAGCGGGCACTGCTCGCGGCGCTGCGAAGCGCCGTGGGGAAGTACCGCAGCATCGTCGGCCTGCCCACGGACTGAAAACCCGCGCCCGGCGCCCCCACGGGACGCAGGTGACAGTCCGTCGAGGTCATGGTCGACAGTAGGCCACTTCGATTGCCTGTTCCCTCACAGGAACAAGACCCAGTCGGAAACACGCAACGCGTGCAATCAGTGCACCGGTGCTTGTTTCCGACTTTTTTGTTCTGGGGTCAGGTGCGCCGCAGGAAGGACGGAAAAAGAAAAAGCAATGATCACGGATGGTTTTCTGTATCTGGGTGTGCTGCTGGGGCTGGCAGGCATCCTTGTGCTCATCACCCACCGAAGCAACATACGGCTGCTCAAATACGTGCCCTCGTTCGTGCTGCTGTACATCTGTGCCGCAGCACTGAACACGGCGGGTGTCTTCGGCAGTTCCGAGGCGATCGAGGCGACCGGCGAGGCGGTGCAGGACGCACTGCTGCCGGCCATGATCCTGCTCCTGCTGTTCAAGTGCGACATCCGCAAGATCATCAAGCTGGGCCCGAAACTGCTGGTGACCTTCTTCGTGGCGGTGCTGAGCATCATGCTCGGCTTCGTGGTCGCCTACCTGGTGTTCCAAGCGGTACTGGACGACCAGGCATGGAAGGCACTGGGTGCACTCAGCGGCTCGTGGACCGGTGGTTCCGCGAACATGGTGGCGCTCCAGGGCATTCTCCAAGCCCCGGAGGACGTGTTCGGCTACGTGCTGATCGTGGACACGGTGCTGTACTCGGTGTGGCTGCTGCTGTTGTTTTCCTCGGCGGGCTTCGTCGAGCGGTTCAACCGGTGGACCAAGGCCAAAACCACGAAATTCGAGACGCAGGACGACGCAGAAGAGGAAGAGCGCCCCATCGACCTGGTCTCGCTGATGGGCCTGCTCGGCTTCAGCCTGTTCGTCTCCTCCGTCGCGGGCTGGATCGGCGAACAGCTCCCGGAGATCGGCGAGGTCGTCAACGCCACGACCTGGACGATCCTGATCGTCAGCGTGCTCGGGTTGATCATCGCCACGACACCGATGTCGAAGGCGGCGGGCTCCAGAGAGATCGCGATGGTCATGCTCCACGTCATCATCGGCATCATCGCCTCGGGCTCCGACTTCTCGGCGCTGACGCAGGCGCCCGTCTACCTCGCCGTCGGCATCCTCGTACTGATCGTGCACCTGGTGGTCATGTTGGGCTACGCCAAACTGACCCGAACCGAACTCTTCAACGTGGCCGTGGCCAGCGCCGGAAACATGGGCGGCCCCGCCTCGGCCCCCGTCGTGGCCGGCGCGTTCAACAGCCAACTGGTACCGGTCGGTGTGCTCTACGCCCTGCTCGGCGCGTTCAGCGGTACATTCGTCGGCTTGGGCGTCGCACAGATCCTTTCGGTGCTGTGACATGACCAATTCACCGAACCAAGCTCTCACCGTCACCAACGTGTACAGCCGCAACTACGCGGGCCGCCTGAGACGGCCCTTCGTGACCTCCCGGCGCAGGGTCGAGGAGGTCACCGGACTGCTCGTGACAGTGGAACTGGACGACGGCACCGTCGGAAACGGCTCAGCGGCCGAAACGCTCCAGGTCACCGGCGAGTCCGTCGAGTCGATGCGGGCTGTGATCCACGGCCCGGTCACCGAAGCCCTGACCAACGGGCCCGTGCTCGGCGGGCTGCGTGGCCACGCCGACGCCATCGCCGCCGCGTGTGTGGCGAACACCAGCGCAAAGGCGGCGGTCGACATCGCCCTGCACGACGCCTGGGCCCGCAAGCTCGGCGTGCCGTTGGTCGAAGCGCTGGGCGGGGACACGGACACGGTCTTGCGTACCGATATGACCGTCAGCCTGGCCGCCCCGGAAACCATGGCACAAGAGGCGGTGAACGCGTTCGAGGACGGTTTCACCGCGCTCAAGATCAAACTCGGCGATGACTGGCTCGCCGACCTCGAACGGTTGAAGGTGGTGCGCGACGCCGTTCCGGAGGCGGAGTTCCGTTTGGACGCCAACCAGGGATGGGACGCCAAATCGGCGGTGCGCATCATCCGCGCGATCCAGGACGCACACATCCCCTTGCAGCTGGTCGAGCAACCGGTCCCCAAGGACGACCTGCACGGCCTGGCCGCAGTGACGGCCGCCGTGGACGTGCCGATCATGGCCGACGAAGCGGTGAACTCGCCCCGGGACGCCTTCGAGATCGCCCGCGCGGGCGCCGCCGACATCCTGAACATCAAGCTCGCCAAGTGCGGCGGGATCGGCCGGGCCATCGCGATCGCCGACGTGGCCCGCGCCGCGGGTCTGCCCTGCATGATCGGCGCGATGATGGAGCCGCGCATCTCCATCGCAGCAGCGGCGCACGTGGCCGCCGCGCACCCGGCGATCACGTTGGTGGACCTCGACTCCGCCGAATGGATCGATGACCGTGCACTGGTCGGCGGCTACACGCTGCAGGGCGATCGGTTGCACCTTTTGCAGACCCCCGGACTCGGGTTCGAACCGGAAACAACAGAAGGAGCCAAGCGATGAGAAAGTTGCGTCCCGTCACCGCGGTGTTCGCCGTGGCTGTGCTGTGCACGACAGGGGCAACGGCAGCAGCATCCCCCACATCGGAGCGTCCGGAAGAAGGCGACCGTGCTTTTGTGGACGTCACCGTCACCACCCTCTGGACGGAGCCGGACACCGCACGCGATGTGGACGAGCCGTCGCTGACCAACCCCGTCGATCTGGACCAGTGGAACGAGAACATGGAGGACACCGAGACACGAGGCTGGTTGACCGGCAAATTGGAGAGCCAGGCCGTACTCGGGTCCGAAGTGCAGATCACGGAGGTCTCCGGGGACTGGGCGCACATCGTCGTCCCGGAACAGTCGACCCCCGACGACGAGCGGGGCTACCCGGGCTGGGTACCGATCGAGCAACTGGTGGAAAACGAGGAGTTCGCCCAACAGGTCGAGGAATTGCCCTCGGCGCAAGTGACGGCCGATCGCGCATGGTTGACCGACGCACCCGACGGCGACGGGCTCCAGGAGATCAGCTTCAACACCGAACTTCCGGTGCTGGAGACCACGGAGGAAGCGCTGCACGTGGCCCTGCCCGACAGTTCGACGGCGTGGTTGGACAGCGACGACGCCGACGTCCACGCCGACGGTGAAGGGCCGGACACCCCGAACGGGCAGGACCTGGTGCGAACGGGTGAGAAGTTCCTGGGGTTGCGTTACCTGTGGGCGGGTGTGTCCGCCTTCGGGTACGACTGCTCCGGGTTCACCTACTCGATCTACCGTGCGCACGGCATCTCCATCCCACGGGATTCTTCGGACCAGGCCACGACCGGCACGGACGTGGAGGTCTCCGACCTGCAGGCTGGCGACCTGTTGTTCTTCGCCGAGCCGGGCGGTGAGGGTCAGGTGCATCACGTGGGTATGTACATCGGCAACGGCGAGATGATCCACGCACCGAACGCATCCACGTCCGTGTCCATCGTGGATTGGGACGAGTGGGACTCCGACGACGAATTCTCAGGTGCCAAGCGCGTGCTGTGAACGAGTCGGACGGACCGGGACGGCCGCGCCACGATGCTTGTGGCGCGGCCGTTTCTGCTGCGCCCGGCACAGGAGTTCTGGATCGGATCCGAGGCATCCACCTTCCGACCCCACACAGCCGACGAAAAGTTCAGGAGGTGTCCGGGTCAGATACATCCGGTCAGGGCTGCTGCGGCATAGGGCAGTTACACCGCCATGTTGACAACGACCAGGACTGCCAGGCAGGTCGCCACCGCCACAGCGGAGACCGCCCCGGTCATGCCCTCCGCCGGGCGGACGAGCTGACGGATGCGCTCAGGACCGGCCGCATGCAGAGCTTCTGCGCAGGTGTGCCCGCTGGTGGGCGGGTGGGCCTGCTCGCCGAGCTTGATCAGGGCACTGACCAGAGCCGGGGTGCCCACACGGCGGCAGGCCTGCTCGTCCGCGGCGATCTCCAGGTAGTGGGAAAGAGCGTCCGCCGCCGCGGCGATCAGTGGCACCCACCGCAAGAACACCGCAGTGCTCGTCGTCAGAATGGAAATCAGGTGATGTCGTTGGCGCAGGTGTGTGCTCTCGTGCACCAGGACTGCGACGAGTTCGTCGTCGTCCAACACGTGTACGGCACGGGTGGACAGCACGATCCCACCGTGACGTGCCGGGAAGGTGAGCGCGAAGGGATGGTCCGCCTCCACCACCCACACCTGGTGTCCGTGCACGGTTTTTTGCTGGGCGCCGTCCAGCAGCCGGCCGACGGCTTCCCGGGAGCGTCGGGCGCGCCGCACCATCTGCCCGATGATCCCGGCACCCAGGGCAAGGACGAGCACGACCGGGGACACGAGCAGCAGCACAGAGGGAATGACGGCCTCATTGCCGGCGGCGGGGAAGGGGTTGGCCGCCGCCAGACACCGCCGGCAGACCTCGGCCGCCCCCACCGGCAGCAGTGCGGGCCCAGAACCGGCCCAGGCCAGCAGGGGGCCGATCGCAAGAAGTGAGACCAACCACAAGACGATGCTGCTGCCGACCACCGTGATGGCCAAACGCGGAACACGCACCAGTGCGGGTGCGGCCTGCCTCAAAAGCGTTGGTCCGGCCAACGCCAGGACGACCAGCGCGCCCCCCAGCAGAAGGGCCAGGGGTGCCGGGGTCACGACGGACGCCCCCGATCACGGTCCTTGAGGTAGTCACGTAGCAGTTCCAGGTCGCTCTCGGGCATCGAGTCGACGAACCGCAGGATCGAGGCGGCACGATCCCGGCTGGATTGCAGGACCTGCTCCATCAACTGTGCGGCGTGTTCCTGCCTGCTGACCCGCGCCGCATACTGCGTCGAACGTTTGTGGCGGGTGATCGTCACCAGGTTTTTGCGGTCCAGGTTGCCCAACACCGTTGCGATCGTGGTGTATGCGGGATCGGAGGGCAGGTGCTCGATCACCCCTCGGACGGTGGCGGGCCCGTGATCCCACAGCACGTCCATCACTTGAGCTTCCAAGGTGCCCAAACGCGGCAAGTTGCCTGGCTTTGCACCGGAACCGCTCATCGAGTGACCGTCTTCGGCTCCGCGGGCAAGGGGCAGGCGACCTGTCCCCGTAGACGCAACACCAAAGCCACGCTCGTCAGGGCCAGCGCGCCGATCGCCAGGACGGGCTGGAGCGGCGCGAACCAGGTGATCGCCCCGGCATAACCCAGAGCCAGCAGGGCGATTTTGTTGCACACCGGGCAGCCGACCGCGAACCACGCCAGGACTCCGCCCACCATCCCCATGCGGCCGGACCGTCGAGCGGTTGCCTCGTCCTCGGGCTCAACGACCTCGGCGGCACCGTCTTCGGGATCTCCTGCGTCCTTTGCGCGTACATAGGTCGCCACCAACATGCCCGTCAGCGCCGAGGTGACCAACCAGACCGGATAGTCCCACCACACCGGCGGGATGTCGCGGACAAACAGCGAGTTCGGGATCAACACGGTGGCCACACCGACGAGCACCGCCATCGCGGCACCGGCGGCAGCGGCAACCAACACCTGGCGGACGGTCCAGCTCCGTAGCGCTTGCAGCGCCAGGACGATGCTCGTACGCACCCCAGAACCGGTTCCAGCCGTGGAAAGACTCATGCGCCCAGTCTGACACAGGGTCGACTATCGCGCATAGTCGACTATCTGGGATAGTCGACCCGTTTGTGATCACACGGAGGTTGAGAGAACGCCCGTGCCCAACGAGCACAAACACCGCCAGAAGTCCGCATGGCTGGTACCGGCGATTGTTGCGGCTGTGGCCGCGATTCTCATCACCGCCGTCATCGCCCTCGGCCGCGACGGTGAACCGTCCGAGGACGATTCGGAAGCGGCCCGACCGGCACCGGACAACCCAACGGACGTACAAGAGCCCGACCAACCCGATCTCACCGAGGTGGAACGCCGTGACGACGAAGATCCGCTGGTGGCCGGTCCGGTGGACGCACCTGTGGCGTTGGTCGTCTTCTCCGACTACCAGTGCCCGTTCTGCGCGAAATGGAACGACGAGACACTGCCCCTGCTGATGGAACATGTCGAATCCGGCGACCTACGAGTCGAGTGGCGTGATGTCAACGTGTTCGGCTCCGCCTCCGAACGCGCGGCCAAAGCCTCATACGCAGCCGCGCTGCAGGGAAAGTTCTGGGAGTACCACGATGAACTCTTCGCCGACGGCGAGCACAGGTCCCAAACCCAGTTGAGCGAAGAAGCCCTCATCACCCTGGCCGAGGACCTCGACCTCGACACCGACCGGTTCGCCACCGATTTCGCCTCCGCGGAAACAGCGGAGGAAATCGACGACAACGCCCAGCTCGGGATGGACCTGGGCGCTCATTCCACCCCCGCCTTCCTGCTGGGAGGACAACCCATCATGGGCGCGCAACCATCACAGGTGTTCCTCGACGCTTTTCAAGACGCACTGGACACAGCGGAGTAGACGAACATGGACATCGGACTGATCACCGCATTCGTCGGCGGGGTACTCGCCCTGCTGAGCCCCTGCGCAGCACTACTGATGCCCGCGTTCTTCGCGTCGACGATCGGAGCAGGCCCCCGCCTGCTGTTGCACGGTGCCGTCTTCTCTCTGGGCCTGCTGGTGGTGCTGGTACCTCTCGGTATCGGCGCCGGCGCCCTCGGCACCCTGTTCGTGACCCACAGGGAGATGATCGTACTCATCGCCTCCCTCACCCTGATCGTGCTCGGCTCCGCACAGATCCTCGGCTTCGGGTTCGATCCCGCACGGCTGCTGCCCGGCGGCACCAGCCTGCAAACACACGCCGCCTCCAGGACGGGGATCGTCAAGACGGCCATGTTCGGGGCGGCCAGCGGGATCGCGGGGTTCTGCGCCGGTCCCATCCTCGGGGCGGTCCTCACCCTTGCCGCAACACGCGGCAGCATCCTCGCAGCAGCGGTCCTCCTTGCGGTCTACGGCGCCGGAATGGTGGTGCCGCTGATGGTGATCGCCGCGCTGTGGCAGCGGCTGGGTGATCGCGGCAAACGCTTCCTCCGTGGTCGCGCCTTCACCTTCCTCGGCCGTGAACTTCACACCACGTCGGTCATCACCGGCCTGCTGATCCTGGGTGTGGGCATCCTGTTCTGGAGCACGAACGGTCTGGTCGGAGCTCCGGAGCTGCTCCCGCTGGACGCCCAGGCATGGCTGCAGGAACGAGCATCGATCCTGGCCAACCCGATCCTCGACATCCTCGCCATCCTGGTCCTTGCCACACTCTTCCTGATCCTGTGGCACAGAAGACGCCGTACCCGTGACCTTGCAGACACACAGCAGCACGAAGAGGGGGTGACAAAGCCATGACCCGCCGCCACCGATGGCACACCAGCCTCGCCCTGGCAGCGTCGGCAACCCTTTTCCTCACCGCCTGCGGAACCGACGGCCCCGAGATCGAGCGGGAACCGTACCCGGTCCAGGAGTCGCTGCCCGAGGCCGACACATCGACCATGCGGCTGCCGATCCCGTTCGAGGATCTGACAGTGGTGGACCCAGGATGGGACCTGACCCCTCAGTACGCCGACAACGTCCACCTCGCTGCCGGTGAGCATGACGGCGTCGTGGATTTCACCGCTGTGGACGCCCATGGCGAACCCCTCTGGGCAGTACAACGACCCGCCGGACACGAAGGGTTCTCGGTCACCACCGACGGGACCGGGCAAGCCCTGGCAGTTCTCGGTGATGAACAAAACACGACCGACGCATCGGCAGACGACACCGCAACCGCCTACGACCTGCTCACCGGAGAACGCACCTGGGGCCCGGTCGAGGTACCCGGCCCACATCAAGGCCCCGGACTGGTCTTTGCCGCACCATCCGAGGAAACCGGGGACGACAACGGGACCCGTACGGCACTCGACGCCGATACCGGCGACACCGCCGTCACCGACTCCGACACCTCGCACATCATCGGCGAATACCACGGCACCGTGCTCGTGGCCGAGAGCGAGACCCTGATCGCGCTCGACACCGGCGATGGCCGAGAACTGTGGCACATGCCCCTGGCCGAGCACGGTTGGGAAGCAGAATCCCTCCGCGCCTCACCCCACCCTCCACCGGCGGACGGACTCGCTCTCATCGAAACCTCCCCCTCCGGGGGTGCTCTCCTCGACCTGGAAGAAGGGGTCGTACTGAACGAGACCGCCCAAGAAGCGGCCGTGGACACCACCACCGACACACTCGTCGTCCGTGACAAGACCGGACTGCACGCCTATGACGCGGACCATCAGCGCCTGTGGTCCCTCTCGGTCGGTCCGGAAACCACCATCGCCGCACTCGGAGGTGTCCTCCTCTACCTGCGTGAGGAGGGATCGGTCCGGGTACACAACGTCACCACCGGTGAGGTCGCCGAAGCTTACGACCCTCAAGGGGAGGGGACGATCATAGTCCCCGAGGACATCACCGCCGACGGCGTCGCGCTCCTCGTCGACGAGGACCGTCACCTGCTCGCGGCCTCCCCCGAAGCGGGTACCGAAGGCTCGAAACCTTGAGACTCCCCACCCCGGTAGATGGATGCCCCGAGGACCGACCGGGGGGCCAGCACCCCGCCCACCGACGGTTCGAGTGGAAAGAAAACCCCCGTCGACGGCCGGACCCCGTGTACACCAACTGCCATGACATAACCAACGGTCATGGGGCTCTTCGCAGATGAGGGTGTAGTAGCGGGTCCTCAGGTGGGTGCGTCGTTGCGGGATAGACGTCGAGGTCTTCC
>DXDP01000055.1 GCA_019115445.1 Candidatus Nocardiopsis merdipullorum | reverse complement strand
CCACCCGCACCGCGGCCTCCATCACCGCGGGCAGCCCTGGGGTCTTCCACGGCGCACGCACCTTCGTCCTCCAGGACGAGTACGGACAGACCAAGGAGAGCCACTCGATCTCGGCCGGACTCGACTACCCGGCGGTGGGCCCCGAGCACGCCTACCTCGCCGACAGCGGCCGGGCGACCTACGAACCGATCACCGACGCCGAGGCGATGGAGGCCTTCCGCCTGCTGTGCCGCACCGAGGGCATCATCCCGGCGATCGAGACCGCCCACGCCCTTGCGGGAGCACGCACGCTCGGTGAGCGTCTTGGACCGGACGCCGTGATCCTGGTGAACCTGTCCGGACGCGGAGACAAGGACGTCGACACCGCGGCCGGTTACTTCGGCCTCATCGACTCGAAGGAGAACGCGTGATGGGCGCAACAGCACTGCAGACCAGGCTCGCCACCGCACGCGAGGAGAACCGAGCCGCACTCGTGGGATACATCCCCGCGGGCTTTCCCGATCTGGAGAGCTCCGTCCCGGTCATCGAGGCCATGGTGGAGGGTGGTTGCGACGTGATCGAGGTCGGCCTGCCCTATTCCGATCCGATGATGGACGGACCCACCATCCAACACGCCGCCGGTCAGGCACTGGCCGCGGGCACCAACACCGAGGACCTGTTCCGCATCGTGGAGGCCACCGCCGCCACCGGAGCCGTGGCCGTGGTCATGAGCTACTGGAACCCGATCGAACGCTACGGTGTGGAACGCTTTGCCACGCAACTGGCCAAGGCCGGCGGATCCGGGGTGATCACCCCCGACCTCATCCCCGAGGAAGCAGAAGAATGGACGGCCGCCTCCGAATCCACCGGGCTGGACCGGATCTACCTGGTGGCGCCCTCCTCATCGGACCAGCGCCTGGCATTGACCACCCAGGCGTGCAGCGGCTTTGTGTACGCCGCCTCGCTCATGGGGGTCACCGGCACCCGGGAGCATGTCGCCGACACCGCGGAAATCCTCGTGCGACGTACCCGGGACCTCACCCAGGAATCGAAATTGCCGATCTGTGTCGGCCTGGGCATCTCCAACGCCGAGCAGGCCGCAGAGGTCGCCGCCTACGCCGACGGGGTGATCGTCGGAGCCGGATTCTGTCAGCGGGTACTGGACGCACCGGACCTGGACACCGCCCGCACGGCGGTACGTTCCTTCGCCCAAGAGCTGGCGGCAGGCGTACGCGCACGATGACCGGCCCCGGCGGTGGGCCGTCCCCTCCCGGAACGGCCCACCGTCTTGCCGTACGGCTCGAAAGAAGGACCGGGAAGGTAAGAATCGGGTGAGAGGTACTTCCCCACGATTACGGAAGCGTTGATGTTGCGGTATTCGTGAGGGTGAGGAAGGGCCAAGACGGTCACACGACCGGACCGTCTGCCCCCCGGGGCGACATGTGGTATGCCCCAAGACCGATGACACAGTACGCTGAGTTCCGAACGCGAAGAGTGGTGCGGCGAGCACTCACAAAAAGAGCGTGTTCGACCAAGCCCCACCCTCGAAGGCCGAGATGATCGACACAGCAGACACAATCCCCCATGAGTCCGGTGGTGGACGCTTTCGTTGGAGCACCGTCCAACCCTGGCTCACGCTCGCCTGCCGAATCGGCCTGGCAGCGGTCCTCATCACCGCCGCGGTCACCAAGTTTCCACCCGCGCTGTCCGTCGAAGCCGTCGAGGCCTACGACCTCTTCCCGACCGCGCTCGCCGAACTCATCGGCTACACGCTGCCCCTGTTCGAACTGGCCCTGGCCGCCCTGCTCCTGGTCGGGTTGGCCACCCGCTACGTCGGCGCCGTCGGCACTTTGCTCATGGTCGTCTTCATCGCCGGGATCATCTCCGCCATGGCCCGCGGCCTGAACATCGACTGCGGCTGCTTCGGTGGCGGAGGGACGGTCGCCCCCGAGGAGACCGACTACGGGATCTCCATCGCACGCGATCTGGCCTTTGCGGCCATGGGCGCGTTCATCGCGTTCTTCCCTCGGTCCCCCTTCGCCCTCGACCGACTCTTCGGTCTGTTCCGGTGACCAACCGGACCCGTCGAGTACGGCCGTCGATCACATCCAGAAGTTGAGAAACAGAGGAAAAAATGGGGAGTGAAGCGCGCAAACGTGCACGCGCACGGATCAGGGAGGAACGAGAAAGGGAAAAGCGGGCAGCACAACGCAAGAAGACCCTCCTCGTCGTCGGTTCCGCGGCCGCGGCCGTCCTTCTCATCGTGGTCGTCGGCTACGCGATCATGACAGCGGACCGAAGCACCGGCTACGAAGGTGAACTGGCTCAGGAGACCTTGCAGGCCGACGGCAGCGTCGTCATGGAACAGGACGACGCAGAAGCACCCGTCGTCGAGGTCTACGCCGACTACCAGTGCCCGGCCTGCCGCCAGTTCGAAAACACCAACGGAGACCTCCTCAAGGAGATGGCCGCCGAGGGTGAGGCCATCGTCCATCTGCGCCCCGTCAGTATCTTCGCCGTACAGCCGGCACCCACCAGCAGCAACTCGCTGCGGGCCGGTGCGGCTGCCCGGGCCGCAGCGGACCACGACGTGTTCGTGGAGTACAACGACCTTCTCTTCGCGCATCAGCCCAACAGCGCACAAGAGGGGTACACGACCGACGAACTCAAGGAATGGTTCCGCGAGACCGACGCCTCGGAGGAGCAGGCATCGGAGTTCGACGAAAGCGTCGACGCCGAGGCCGGGGTCGTCACCGAGTTCACCGAGGAGTTCTTGCCCGCGCTCAACCAGGACGCCCTGGACGAGATCGGTGAGGAGAACCTGGGCACCATGGCGCTTCCCGACCTGCTCGTCTGGGGAGAGCAGAACGGACACGACTCCTCGTTCCTGGACGGCACCTACACCGGTGAGATCATCAACGCCACGGAGACGGCCTACACTCGCTACAGCGGAGAGAACATGTTCCGCGGCACGCCCGCCGTCTACATCAACGGCACACAGATCGACAACGACAGCGCCATGTCGCCTCGCCGTTTGCGGGACGCCATCGAAGCGGCCGGCGCCGGAGAGGTCGAGAGTGAGCCGATGGAGGAAGGCGATGCGAACAAGGACCCCTGAAGCCACCCCCGCCAGCGGGGCGAACCCGAGAGCAGCAGAGCAGTGACATTGCCGTCGACAGCTTCGGAGGGCGTGGTCGAGCACGGCCGCGTCCTCGCGGCCATTCCCAGCCCTGAGGTCAACTCCTTTTCCCTCGGGCCCCTCGACATCCACTTCTACGCCCTGTGCATCCTCGCCGGGGTCGTCGTCGCGGTCCTGTGGAGCGAGCGCCGATGGGCCGCCATGGGCGGGGAGAAGGGCACCATCATGGACATGGCCGTGTGGGCCGTGATCCTCGGCCTGATCGGTGGACGCCTCTACCACGTCATCAGCGACTACCAGCTCTACTTCGGAGAGGGCAAGGAACCCCTTCGCGCCCTGTTCATCTGGGAGGGGGGCCTCGGTATCTGGGGTGCCATCCCGCTCGGCGCCCTGGGTGTGTGGCTGGTGGCGCGCAAGCGCGGCCTGTCGATGACGAAGCTGTCCTTTGCCATCGCTCCCACCATCCCCCTGGCTCAGGCCTTCGGCCGCTGGGGCAACTACTTCAACCAGGAACTGTTCGGCCGACCCACCGACCTGCCGTGGGCGTTGGAGATCACCCTCACCGCCGAGGGACACATGCGCCCCGGCATGCAACCGGGTGTCTTCACCTACCACCCGACCTTCCTCTACGAGTCCTTGTGGTGCCTGGGTCTGGCGGTACTGCTCGCCTACCTGGGGCGTCGCTTCGAAAGCTCGCTCCAGGGCGGTCGTTTGTTCGCGCTCTACGTCATGGGGTACTGCCTGGGCCGGGCGTGGATCGAATACATGCGGGTGGACCCGGCCAACGACATCCTGGGTCTGCGCCTGAACAACTGGGTCGCCGTTGTGGTCCTCCTGGGTGCCTTGGCCTACTTCCTCTGGGCGGGTCGGCGCATCGACTCCTTCTCCACGGCCGTGGTCCCGCACGGCCACGACGCCGGAACCCAGGTGTTCGGCGCCACAGAACCACGTGAGACTGCTGACGAAGGCACCGTCTACAGCGCCCTGGACACCGACGAATCGGAGATCGACGACGGTTTTGGCAGCTCGCAGGGGCGCGACACGGAATACCACCCGAGCCCTGAGCGATCTAGTAGCGAGGGCTCGGCCGGAAGCGACGCCAAGAACGCGGGAACCGACTCCGACGCCAAGCCCGATTAGTTGAACGGGTATCCCCGGCATTTCCGATCCCTTCTTTCGGCCAGTGCCTTGAGGTGTGCCCGTCCCTTCTGAGCAGAGCACGGGTTGACGATTGAGAAAGACCGTGAGCAGAGCTGAGTCCAGGTACGGCCGTGGAGGCCGATACGGTGGAGCCCGCTTCGGCGCAGGCCCGACCGAGGAATACGCCGAAGACCTCGGGCCCGACGAGAACATCGACCACGACCCGGAGGAAGACTTCTCCGACGAGTACGGTCACACACACTCGGCCGATGACCGCGACGACCCCGACCACCGACAGGGCCGGGGGCCGGGCCGCGGGCGCCGTGGACACAGAGGGAGACGCCCAGGCCAGGAGAACAGGCGTGGAGTGGGCAAGGTCTCGGCCTTTTCCGCTTCCGCGATCAAGAGGGTCTCGGTCCTGGGTGAGCGGCCCAACCAGATCGTCTACACACTCGCCGAGCAGAGCAAACGCAAGCGTGGTACCGCAGCACTCGCCGTTTTGCTGACCGCCTTCGGTGTGGCGCTTTTCACCCTCCTGGGGGTGTTGTCCTACCAGCTCACCAATACCGGAGGAAACTCCCTGAGTGGGGAGGACAGCATTGTCGCCCCGCCCGAGGGACACAGCACCCTCACCCCGGAGCTGTACCTGGGTGAGCCCAACAACGAGGACACGTTCGGTGTCATCGACGAACGTGACCCCGAGGCCGAACCCATGACGGACGAGGCCGTCTTCGGGCAGGCCGAGGAACTCACCCTCAACGGTGTCGAACTGCAGATGCAGCAGAGTTCCGTGCACGACTCGTGCACCTCTTTGGTGTGGGGCGACGAACTCGGCCAGAGCCTGCTCGACGCCGATTGCGTCAACGCGGCCTCCGCCCTCTACACCGACGACGACCAGGAGTACATCTCCCAGGTCACCCTGTTCGACCTTTCCGACAGTCAGGGGGCCGAGCAGGTGGCCGCTGCGCTCGACCCGAACAACGCCGAGACCGACGCCGGGTTCCTGCTCGCTCAGACCGATGAGGAGATCCCCGGACTCCAGGACGGCTACAGCCAGGCCACCACCCAGGTCATGGGGCACTACCTGGCCGTGTTCTGGTCCGCGAGCGTGGACGGTGATCCTCCTGGTGACGAGTCCGACCTGGCGACCGTGAACGTGGTGTCCATGAACTCCGTCCAGTACGTCTTCGACGAGGTCGTTCGCAATGGTGGAAGCTCCGAGGAGGACCAAGAGTAAGGTCCTGGCGCATCGGAAGCCCCGATAGGATCTCGGACAGATCGACCCGCCCGGTCGTTTGGGGTCTTCGGCCCCAGTCCTGAGCGAACCCGGTCCGGCCCGCGCCTTCGATGCGCGGGCCGGACATCCGAGGAAAGGTCCAAACGGGTGTCCCCTTCTGAACCCCCGGAGTCCGGTGCCGGGCACCGGAGGAAGAGCACTGAGTCCGACGACACGTCGGCCGCACAACCCTCCCGCACTGGAGGACGTCGCCGTCCCGGAGGGCGTCGCAAGAAGGAGCCCAAGCGCTTCGGAAAGACCCTGACCCTGCTCATCGGAGCGCTGGTCGTGGCGCTCCTCAC
>DXDP01000054.1 GCA_019115445.1 Candidatus Nocardiopsis merdipullorum | reverse complement strand
GTGATGGGGCTTCCGACACCACTGTTCGCGTTGACCACCGACCTGCTGCCACTCGTGGTGGTGTCGGGCGTGCGTGGGATCGGGTTCGGCATGGTCACGGTGGCGGGCACGGCACTGGCCGCCCGCCTGGTCCCCGGTGAGCAACTCGGGCGCGCCACCGCCTTCTACGGGCTGGCGGTCGGGATACCGCAGGTCTTCATCCTGCCCGGTGGCGTGGCGTTGGCGCTCACCATCGGCTTCGGCCCGGTTTTTTGGGCCACGGGTGCGTGTGGCGTGATCGCCGCGGCCCTGTCATCGGGCATCTGGTTCGCCGACGGAGGACGCAACCGCCCCGCGTTGCGCAGTACCCCGCCCGTGTCGGGGACCTCGGACACCGGTGAGGACCCCAAGGGCGCGGCGCTCATGGCGGTGCTGACCGCACCCCTGGTGATGATGTTGACGGTCGCGAGCGCGGCGAGTGCGATCGTCACGTTCCTGGCCATCCCGTTCGAACAGGCCGCATGGTTGGTCAGTGGGGCGCTGGCGCTCTACGCGCTGTTCGTGGTGGTGGGGCGCTGGAGTGCAGGGTCCTTCTACGATCGTCGTGGTCGCACGATCCTGCTGCTGCCCGGCATGATCTCCGCCGGCCTCGGTATGGCCCTGACCACGGCGGCGATGTGGACGGACGGGGGGACCGGGGCACCGTCCGCGCTCACCTCCGTGTGCGTTCTTGTCGGGGCCACCCTGCTGGGTCTGGGTTTTGGGGCCGTGCAGAACGACACGGTCACGATCATGTTGGGCCGGGCCGGGCCTTCGGGCAACGGCCGCGCCAGTGCGGTGTGGAACATCGGTTATGACGGCGGGATGGGTATGGGGGCCGTGGGCCTGGGCGTGCTCATCCAATTCCTGGGGTACGGTCCGGCGTTCGCGGTGGTCGCCGTGGTCCTGTTCGCGGCCGTCCCGCTCGCCCTGGGAGGCAACCGGGTTCGGAACCACTGAGCAAGGCCATGTCGAAGCCCCCTCGGCAGCAGAAGGTGCGAACAGGGCGCGCGAACGGTGCGTCTGATGCGATGCGCACGCTCAAGCCAGCGACGACACGTGCACGTGGTCGAAGTGGTTCTGGGTCAGGTCGCCCCGGTCGTTCATCTGGCGCCATTGGCGGTTACCCGTGTGCCAGATCTGCTGTTCCCAGATGACGTAGTCGATGCCGAGCCGGTCGGCGTTGGCGGTCGCGTATTCGGCGATCTGGCTGCCCAGTTGGCGATTGTCCTCCGAGGGCCAATTGCCGTTGGCGCTCATCATGAAGTCACAGGCCCGGCCTTCCCCGTGGTCATCGGCGCTGGGACGGTAGCAGCCCACCGGGTAGGGAGCACCGAACTGCATCACGATGTCGTCGCGGATCGTGGCCATGGTGGGGGTGACCCCGTCCCATCCCGGCCCCCGGGCGCTGTCGGGAACACTGCCGTCACCGGGGGTCTCGGGCTCCTGCTGGGCCTCCAGTTCGGCGATGCGTTCCTCGATCTCGTCCTTTTGCTCCTCGAGTTCCTCGACGAGCTCGGTGGCCTCCTCCAGTTCGGTGTTGAGCTCCTCGGCGAGCTCCTCGGCCTCGTCACGGGTCTCGACGAGTTCGACGATCTGCTCGGCCTGTTGCTCACCGATGTAGGCGGCGGTGGCCGCGTCGGAGAACATGTCCTGTGGGCTGCTGTCGAAAACGATCCGCAGAGCCGGATCGACCCCGCCGTCGACGTAGCGGGCGTGGGCGATGGCCGACACGGTGCCGCGTGAGGCCTCGAGCTTTTCCTCGGTCTCCTCGAGGTCGGCCTCGGCCTCCTCCACACGCTCCTTGATCTCGGTGAACTGGAGCAGTTCACCGTTGTACGAATCCTCCAGTTCATCGGCCCGCTCGGTCAGCTCGTCGATGTCGTCGGTGTCGTCGGGATCGGCGTGGGCGAGGCCGGGGGCCCCTCCGACCAACAGGGTGGCGCCGATCGCGGCGGCAAACAGTGTCCTTCGACCGGTACGTCGGGCGGGAAGGCGAGGAGGAATGGGTTTCATGTCTGCTCCGGGGATGGTCGCAAAGCACGTTCCGTCGACCACGGTCGAAGGAGGGCGAAAGGGTCCCGTGGAGATGGGAAGTGCCTCAGCGGACCATATGAGGTCTCGACGTTACAGGCATATACGTTGACTCACGTGGTTCGGGGGACAAGCGGGGATGTATTCCGAAGATACCCGTAACGGAGGACCACCCGGACGACCCGGGGGTACATGCTGTGACGCTCGTCACTTGCGAGTGGGGTGCCTTGTCTTTCAGAAACCGCCGAAAGCGCTGGGCAGGCGGCTGTCCGTGTGCTTCTGGCCGGCCTGTCCGGTGGGCAGGAACCAGTCGGAGCGACGTATGTCCCGGAGCGCGTGCTTGCGTTCGGCGGGCTTCAACCGGTCGATGTAGAGGGTCCCGTCCAGGTGGTCGGTCTCGTGCTGGAGGCACTGGGCCATCAGGTCGGTGCCCTCCACGGTGATCGGCTCGTTGCGCAGGTCCACCCCCGTCACCGTGGTGCGCCGTGCCCGCTTGGTGGGATACCAGAGCTCGGGGATGGACAGACATCCTTCGTCGCAGTCCTGGAGCTCCTCGGACAGCTCTGCGATCTCGGGGTTGATCACGTAGCCGATCCGACCGTGGACGTTGTAGCTGAACACGCGCAACCCCACACCGATCTGGGTGGCCGCCAGGCCGGCCCGTCCGGGGGCGTCCACGGTCTCCAACAGGTCCTGGACCAGATTCTCGGTGTGTTGGTCGAACCGGGTGACCGGGGCGGTGGGGGTGACCAGGACGGGGTCGCCGAAGCGGACGATGGTGCGCATTGTCATGTTCTTCAGATTAACGGCGCACGGGGACTGCAGGAGCAGAGCAGGTGAGCGGTCTCCCTCACGTGGCGAGCCCGGGGCGCAGGGACTCGTCCAGGACCATCTCGATGTAGTCCAGGGCGGCTCTGCGGCGTGCCAGGGCACTTTCGTAGAGGGAGGGACGGTTCACGTCACGGCGCACGCGCAGGCACTCGTTGACGATGCGCTGCCACTGCTGTGGGAAGGCGTGTAGTGCGTAGAGTCCGGCTCCGGACTTGGACGTGATCTCCCCGGTCTTGAGAGTGAAGTGCAAACGGCTGACGCTGAGCACACTCCACGAGGGGGACAGGGAACCGAGGACGGCAAGCCCCCGCGGAGTGACCAGACGTCCGGCCTTCTCCCGCCAGCGCCTCCACTGCTCCTCGAGGGAACCGAGGGCCCAGGCGCGCAGGCTCTCGGGCTCGTCCCACACGTCGAGTTCGAGCGGGTGGGGGCCCCGCACGGTGACGCCTCGTGCTGCAAGGACGTGCCAGGTCACGGGGTTCACGTCGTGTTGGGCGTGGGCTTTGAACCGGCCCGCGATGACCGAGGCGACGGGCCCGCACGCCTCGGCGGGGTGGGTGAGGTCCTTCCAGGTCAGGTGGATGCCGTTGAACTGGGGGCGGGGCATCTCTGCGCGGGTGCGGGAGTGTGCCCGACGCAGCAACTCCTGTTCGTCGGTGTCGAGGCGCCGGTCGGTGACGATGACGAAATCGACGTCACTGGTGTGTGGGCGGAAGTCGCCGAGGGCGACCGAGCCGGTGAGGTACAGGCCGCGGACGAGCCCTGGGGCTTCCTCGTCGGCGTACGAGAGGAAGGTCTGTGCCAGTGCCTGCACCCGAGGGTGGACGGCCATGTTCACTCCAGTCCTGAAGGTTTCTACGAAGTTCTCGGGTCG
>DXDP01000053.1 GCA_019115445.1 Candidatus Nocardiopsis merdipullorum | reverse complement strand
CCAGGGTCTCGCCCTTCCAGGCGAAGACCGGAACACCCTTGGGGTCCTCCGGGGTGCCGTCGGGACCGACCACGACGGCCGCTGCCGCGTGGTCCTGGGTGGAGAAGATGTTGCAGCTGACCCAGCGCACCTCGGCGCCCAGTGCCACCAGCGTCTCGATGAGGACAGCCGTCTGCACCGTCATGTGCAGCGAGCCCATGATGCGGGCGCCCTTGAGGGGCTTGCTGTCCCCGTACTCGGCGCGGGTGGCCATGAGGCCGGGCATCTCGTGCTCGGCGAGCCGGATTTCGTCACGACCGAACTCGGCCAGGGAAAGATCGGCGACCTTGTAGTCGAAAGCCATGCGTTCCTCACTCGTGTTTTGTCGTGGCACTACGCAGTCTAGGCCCGGGTTCTTGTTTTCCGCACAAACCTGACACGGAATTGTCAGATTCATGGGATCGCTCGTACGTGTGCCCTACAGTGCAAGGTATGGCCGCTCCCGAAGACGCCTTTCCCACTTCCGTACGGCCCGCCCAACACCTCGACCCGGTGTCGATCTCGACCGCGGCCGAGCAGGTGGGCACGACCGCACGCACGCTGCGCTATCGAGAGAATCTCGGTCTGCTGCCCCGTACACAGGAGCCCCCCACCGGTAGGGGGCACCGGCACCGACGCTTCACCCAGGAGGACCTGCGCACCATCGCGAACGGGCTCGAGCTGGAGAAGGAGCTCGACATATCTCCCGCGGCACTGGCCTTCGCATTGCGTGTCCTGGCCGAACCCGAGGTCCTTGCCCTGGTACGTGAGCACGGGGAACGTCTGGGAAGACTCACCGCGAAACCTGTCAGGGCCATGGACTTCGAGAAGGAGAAGGCGATGCGCCTCCTCCAGAACGGCCGTCTCTGAGCAAGGAGACGACGCGCTCGTGCCGCCGAGGTTGCCCATGCGTGATGTCCGGTCACGGCCACTGTCGAGCGAACAGGGCAGGTTTTGACAAAGTGCCCACGGGCTACGGACACAGACGTGGATGCACTACGCGGCGGCGTGGTCCAAAAAACACTCCCGGACCATGTACGCGAAGACCTCAGGGATGTCGATCGCCTCCGAAAGATCTGGACTTTGCACCGCGGCCCCCGAAGTGAGCGCGAGATCGCGCGACAAGAGCAGGCCCGTCGCCGAAGTCGGGAACTGGGCGGTGGTGATGCACAGGCGGAGATGATGGCCGCCATCGGTTCCGAGGAGATGTCCGGGCGCCCGATCACTGCCACGTACGTGACAGAACTGGCGCAACGAACCACCGGACCGCCGAAGGACGACACCGCTCGACCGCCCACCCCGCCCTTCGGGGCCGAGCAGGCAAAGCGGCTGGCCGAGGCGGCCGCTCTTCCCGAGCACCCCGTGGTGCGAGCCACACACACCTACCTCACCTGTGTGGAGGCACTCTCCGAGAGCGACTCGGACACCGACCCGTCCCTGCTTCCCTGGTTCTTGGCCTCGCTGGTACTGCAACGAGCCGATTTCCCCCCGCTGTTGCCCCCACCTTCGAAGACCGGTCGGGTCGAACAGCAACGATTTCCCGAGGCGGTCGGTCGATTCGCCCGCCTGGTCCACGAGGCCTTACGTACCGAGCTGAGTCGAAGCCCCAAGGGCGAGTACCGACAGCACGCCACGATTCCACCGTTGGCGGCCGCCCTGCGACGTCGGATCCTTGAGCACCTGCGCTCACGGCGGGACTCGGTCCTTCCGATCCTGCGTTCCCTCGACCCGGGGGCACAGGCCGACATGCACACGGGCGGATCCGTGGGGGCACCGTCGAAGGATCCCAGGCAGGGTCCCGCGGCACGGTGCCTGCTCACCCCCGGATCGGCCCACTGGTGGAACACCTTGGAACTGGCACTGGGTACGTCCTTCCTGCCCCTGTACGTGGTCGTCCAAGAGGTCGGGCACACCGGTACCGGGGTCCTCTCGGTGACCGTGGACGCACAGTTGACCTCCCCGGAGGGCGTGCGTGATGCACTTCTCATGGACCGGACCGACGATGTGACCGTGATGCCGAACGACTCCGTGGACGACCGTTGGCCGCAAGTGCGCGATCTGGTCGACGAAGCGATATCACGCACGATGGACCAGCTCACCCGAGGTTGAGTCCGCGCCGAACACGGGCCGGTTCAACCGTTGAGCGCGACGAGGAACAGAGTCAGCACCAGGATCACGATGGTCATCAACACCGCCGGGATCACCCAGCTCTGCTGCAGAACGGAGTTCTGCTCTGCAGAGCGCTGCACCGGCTGCTGCGGGGAGGGGCGAGTGAAGGTCTGGTTGGGGTTCATTCCGACCCCCGGCGCACCGGGCGGCGGTGCGGCGTGTGGTGGGGCACCGGGTGGGGCCTGCGGGTAACCGGGAGCGCCCGGACGCGGGTTGGACATGTTGGGAGGTGCACCGAACCCGGGCCGGGGGTCGGAGACCCCCGGAGGTCCCATGGTTCCCGGTCGGGGGTTGGATGTACCGGGTTGTCCCATGCGCGGGTCGGAGATGCCCGGCCCCCTGTGCGGGTCCGGGTGACCGATCATCGGAGGGCCGGGAGGTGGCGGTGTGAATGGCACCTGGCCGCCGGTGACCACACCGGTCTGGGCGATCTGTTCACCCTCCTTGAGCGCACTTTCGGTGTCGGTGCCCGCGTCGGGGCCGTCGTGGCCCAGCAACCACATGAGCAGGGTCTGCGCATTGGGACGGTTGTCCGGGTTCTTGTCCAGGCAGCTCTCGACGATCGACCGCAAGGTCTCGTCCACCCCCTCGAGGTCCGGAGGAGAGCTGACCACGCGGTGCACCACGGCCGGAACGGTGTCGGAGCCGAACGGTGCCCGACCCGTGGAGGCGAAGGCGATGACACAACCCCAGGCAAAGATGTCGCACTTGTCGGTGATGCCGCGACCCTCGATCTGCTCGGGTGCCATGTACGAGGGCGTACCGATGATCGAGTTGGTCATGGTGGCGGTGCCGTCGTCCATCCGGGCGATACCGAAGTCGATGACTCGGGGGCCGTCCGGACCGAGCAACACGTTGCCGGGTTTGAAGTCTCGATGCACGATGCCGGCCTTGTGGATGGCCACGAGCGCCGTCGCGGTGGACACCGCAAGACGCTGCAACTTGGATCCTCGCTGGACCCTGTCCTTGGTGACCGTCTCCTGCAGGTCCTTGCCCGGCACGAATTCACTGACCACATAGGGCGGATCGTCGCTCAACTGGGCGTCGATGATGGCTGCGGTGCAGAAGGAGGCGACCTTCTGGGCGGCACGTACCTCGCGCTCGAACCGCTTGCGCAGGTCGTCGTCGGCCGCCCACTGGTCGTTGAGGACCTTGATCGCGTACTGCTCCCCTTCGGGGTCCTCCGCGAGGTAGACCACACCCTGGCCGCCCTTGCCCAGGCGTCCGGTCACGCTGTACTCACCGAACGAGATCGGGTCGTTCGGGGCTGACGGCTGGGGGCCGGACATCTGTCTTCTCCAGGGAGATTGTCGTGGACGTGCGGGGGATTTCAGGGTACGGCTCACGCAGAATGTCACGCTGCGGCCGGTTCACGCAGAACGAAGGGGTGGTAACCCACATGCCCGTTATGACTCCTGGGGCCGTGGTTACGTTCCACCCACGCTCACCCGATTTTACGCGCCTCGTCAACGAGCAGAACAGGGATACCGTCCCGGACCG
>DXDP01000545.1 GCA_019115445.1 Candidatus Nocardiopsis merdipullorum | reverse complement strand
GATCGGCAAGATCCCCGCGGAACCAAAAGGTGCGGCCGAGACCGGGCCCACCCCTGTGTGGGGTCCCGCCTCGGGTTGCCCCGGGTGGTTGGGCAGGAAGCCTGCCAGATGCCCACGAACCCCGATCGGCCCCACGCCGGGGCCCCCGCCCCCGTGCGGGATGCAGAAGGTCTTGTGCAGGTTCAGATGACTGACGTCGGCACCGAACTCTCCGGGTTTGGCCCAACCCAGGAGTGCGTTGAGGTTGGCACCGTCCACATACACCTGTCCGCCTGCCTCGTGGACCATGCGGCACACCTCGGCGACGGTGTCCTCGTACACCCCATGGGTGGACGGGTAGGTGATCATGATCGCGGACAGGTTGTCGGAGTGCTTGTCGAGCTTGGCCCGCAGATCCCCCATGTCGATGTTGCCGCCCTCATCACAGTCGACCACGGCCACACGCATCCCGGCCATGACGGCGCTGGCGGCGTTGGTTCCGTGCGCGGAACTGGGGATCAGGCACACGTCGCGCTGGGCCTGGCCCCGGGATCGGTGGTAGCCACGGATCGCCAACAGGCCCGCCAGTTCACCTTGAGAGCCTGCGTTGGGCTGCAAGGACACGGCGTCGTAACCGGTGACCTCGGCCAGCCAGCGCTCCAGGTCGCGGATGAGCGCGACACTTCCCTTGGCCTGCTCCAAAGGGGCCAGGGGGTGCAGCCGGGCGAACTCCGGCCAGGTGATGGGTTCCATCTCCGCGGTGGCGTTGAGCTTCATCGTGCACGAACCCAGCGGGATCATCGTGCGGTCCAGGGCCAGGTCCCGGTCGGACAGGCGGCGCATGTAGCGCAGCAGTGAGGTCTCGCTGCGGTGGGTGTTGAACACCGGGTGCGTCAGGTAGTCGTCACCTCGGGCCAGCGCGGCGGGCAGGCGGTCCGCGGTCTCGTCGACGGTGAGCCCGTTCCGGGTCGAGTTCCGGTCGGCCTCGCCGAAGGCGGCCACGACCTGCTCCAGGTCTTTCTGCGTGGTGGTCTCGTCCACGCTGAGACCGACCGTGAACTGGTCGACGGTCAAGAGGTTGTACCCGCGTTCCAGAGCGGCCTCGACCACACTGGGGGCGCTGGGCACGCGCACGCGAAGGGTGTCGAAGTAGGACCGGTGCACGATCTGGAAACCGCGCTCTGTGAGGGCGTCGGCGCACGCGGCGGTGCGGGTGTGCACCTGGCGGGCGATGGCACGCAACCCCTCGGGGCCGTGGTGGACCGCGTACATGCCGGCCATGACGGCCAGGAGCACCTGGGCGGTACAGATGTTGCTGGTGGCCTTTTCCCTGCGGATGTGTTGTTCCCGGGTCTGCAGGGCCAACCGGTAGGCGGGTCTGCCCACGTCGTCGACCGAGACACCGACCAAACGACCGGGCAGCTGCCTGCGCAGTTTCTCGGTCACGGACATGTAACCGGCGTGCGGGCCACCGAATCCGAGCGGCACACCGAGGCGTTGGGTGGAACCGACCGCGATGTCGGCGCCCATGTCACCCGGGCTGCGCAACAGGGTCAGGGCCAGGATGTCGGCCGCCACCACGGCCAGGGCCCCACGCTCGTGGGCGGCGGCGATGACCCTGCTCGGGTCACGGACCTCTCCGCCCGCGGTGGGGTACTGCACCAGGACACCGAAGATGTCGCCGTCGGGCAGTTCCTGGGACAGGTCGGCCACCACGATCTCGATGTCGAGGGGTTCGGCGCGGGTACGCAGGACCTGCAGGGTTTGGGGGAAGATGTCAGCGTCCACGAGGAAGACGTTGCTCTTGGCCTTGGTGGCACGGCGGGCCAGGGTCATCCCCTCGGCCGCGGCGGTGGCCTCGTCCAGCAGGGACGCCCCCGCCACCGGTAGGCCGGTCAGGTCCGAGACCACTGTTTGGAAGTTGAGCAGGGCCTCCAGGCGCCCTTGGGAGATTTCTGGCTGGTAGGGCGTGTAGGCCGTGTACCAGGCGGGGTTTTCCAAGATGTTACGCAGGATCACCGGCGGGGTGAGGGTGTCGTAGTACCCCCGACCGATGAGCGAGGTGTGGTTGCTGTTGCGGGAGGCGAGTGCGCGAAGTTCGTCAAGGGCCTCGGCCTCTCCCGCCGCATCGGGCAGGTTCAGCGGGGCGCTCTGTCCAGGGCCGGTGAGGATCGACTCGGGAACGGCGGCGGCCATGAGTTCCGTGGTGGAGTTGTGGCCGACGGTCTTGAGCATCTCCTCGGTCTCGGCCGGAGTGGGTCCGATGTGACGGTCGGCGAATTCCCTGGCGGGTGTCCCGGAAGTGCGATACGACTGCTCAGGCACGGAGACCTCCTGGTGACGGGGCCGAACGGGCCAACGGTGTTCCTCACGGTCTCCCCCTCTGTCGCCGGGCACGGGCGTGTCCGAGCTTCAGAGCGGCCTCCTCCACGCGGTCCGTGGTGCCTGAGAGGTTACTGGGGAGTATTGCCCCGTCGGCGCCCCCTGTCGGAGGTCTCTCCCACGTGGTATTGACGGCCTGTTGATTCATTTTTGCGACTGTAGGGACAGGGATCTTCCTGATGTGCCAACGACCGTACTCGATGGCCATTTTCCGTGCCGCATCCACCCGGGTGTTGTGACTTCCTCTTTTCGAACGGACGCTGATCCTCGATGTGGCGCTCAACCGGTGCGGCGCTCACGACGCCGCTGAGCCAACTCGTCCCTCGGCTGTGGGGTGGCATCGCCGATCTCGGCGCGTTCCTCGGCCGGGACCACACCCAGGGCTTCCTCCAGTTCGCGCCAGACGTTTGCCAGAGCAAGACCGAACATGCCCTGTCCGCGCTGCATGAGGTCGACGACCTCCTCGGGCGAGGTGCATTCGTAGACACTGACCCCGTCACTCATGAGGGTGATGCGTGCCAGGTCCTGAGCGGGACGACCACGCAGATGGTCCACCGCGGTACGGATCTGTTGCAGTGATATGCCGGTGTCCAGGAGGCGTTTGGCCACCTTCAGCAGCAGGATGTCTCGAAGGCTGTAGAGGGGTGGGGTGTGGGCACCGGCACGTACGCTGGGCTCCACCAGGCCGGTTCTGGCCCAGTAGTCGAGCTGCCGATAGGTGATCCCGGCGGCCGTACACGCCGCCGGTCCCCGATATCCGGTGTCCATAGGCAGCGCCACCAAGTCCTCTTCACACCACAGACCCTGCTGCCCCGCCGGCCGCAGCACGAACCGCCTGTCATGGTGATCCCGCTCGCCGCCCGCTACCGCCACGCCGACCTCCGGCTTCTCGGCCCACGGCGGTCTCGACAGGGGATGTCCACTTGAGGGAATGGGTGCGCCGTGGGTTTTACTGCACCGACGGTAGGGCGGGTGTCCAACAGCGTCAACGACACCGCACGGCGCGTCGCCAAGTGTGCCTTCCGCCGGTGCCGTGTCATCGGGTCACCCACACCAACGGCACGTGTTCCGGTCGGTCGATCACGGCCCCCACGGTTTTTCCCTTTGCCCGATCCACCACCGGCCCCCAGATCGTATCCGCAGGTCGCGGCTGCTCCGGCGGGGGTGTTTTCCACGATCTGTCCGAGGTCGGCATCGTCAGGTCCTGCGTCCGAAATCTTCGGGCGAGATATTGTCCAGGAACTCCCGGAAGGCCTCGACCTGGTCCTCCTGCTCGTCGGGTATCGGCATCCCCGCCTCGTCGATCACGTCCTCGTGCGCGTAGATCGGGGCTCCGGTACGCAGTGCCAGGGCGATGGAGTCCGAAGGACGTGCGCTGACCTCCGCGCCATTGGTGAGAACGAGTTCGGCGTAGAAAATACCGTCACTGAGACCCGTGATGTTGACGGTCTGCAGCCCGGTGTCCAGGGCCTCGAGTACGTCCCGGAACAAGTCGTGGGTGAGCGGCCGGGCGGGCGCCACCCCCTGCTGGGCAAGCGCGATGGCCGTGGCCTCCACACCACCGATCCAGATCGGTAGGTAGCGATCACCATCGGATTCTTTGAGCAGGACAATCGGTTGGTTCGAGGGCATCTCAACCCGGACGCCGACGACCTCCATGTGCTTCACAGCGGCTCCGTCCCACGAGTCGTCATGCCGGCTGGGCGCTCGTCCCTGCTCCCCCGTTGGATCAGGAGCCGAGGGCGAAATCGGCACCCTTCGTTACAAAGCTCTCCGGAGGCGGGGGGCCGCAAACCTTCTGGACCCTCCCGCCGCCGTCGGCCGTGCTCCACACGGCCGTACGTATGTGTTCCTAGCGACGTGGTTTGGTCAACAGCACCATCCGGAACTTACCGATCTGAATCTCGTCCCCGCCGCCCAGCTCGGCTTCGTCGACCGGCTCCCGGTTGACGTAGGTGCCGTTCAGACTGCCCACGTCACGAACACCGAAACCGTTGCCACGCCGGAAGAATTCCACATGGCGACGGGAAACGGTGACGTCGTCCAAAAAGATGTCGCTGTTGGGATGACGTCCCGCGGTGGTCACGTCACTGTCCAACAGGAAACGGCTTCCGGCGTTGGGGCCACGACGCACCACGAGCAGGGCGGTACCGGCCGGGAGCGCATCGGTGCCGGCCGGGTCGTCCCCACCGGGAACCTCACCGGGGTCTTCTTCCTCCAGAACCTGGATACCGGAGATGGAAATGGTGGACGTGACGTCTCCTCCACCGGAGTCCCCACCACCGTGTGGGCGAGGACTCTGCTGTTCGGGCCTGCGAACGGGGGTCCCGCAATGGGAGCAGAAACGGGCATCATCCGCAACGGCGTGACCGCACTGCGTGCAGTAAACGCTCGACATGGGTCGGCTCGGCCTCCTACCGCACGGGGCGGTGCTTGATTCGGCTGGTCGGTGGCACGCCCCGGACACACCTCGGGCCCCGGGGCCCGCTCGCCGTCCGGAGCGCGGCGAGACGGTTCGCTGTCGCAGCAGCGGCGCACCTCACACGGTCGGTCGCTTGGTCTCATCCCCCATGTTGTACTCCTTGTCACCTTCCGAGAGGTTTCCGCCGTTGCCGGGATTCCAGGGACGGACGGTGACGCGGCGCCTCAGGGAACACTCGACTTTAAACCATATCCCTGTCCAGGAAGGCTTTTGCTCCACCCCGGCCCGCCGTGGACGCCCCCGATCCCTCCTTGACAAGACGCCGGACCCAAGAGAGGTATCGGGCCCGGGACCAGGGGTGATCGGTCCCCGGTCGGCGCCCACGCCGGACCACTGGACAGCAACCTGTTTCTGGTGCAGATGCCTTGGACGTGCCTTTGGTTCTCTCCACAACCACACGAATACGAATCATCTTCCCGAAAAAGCTCTGATCTGCCCTGGGGGTCTGCCCTGGGGGTGCGTGTACCCCGAACCTTCCACACCGTGGCCCTGCCCCGGACACGGCCGCGCGGGGGTGAGCACGGCCGTGCTCACCCCCGCGCGG
>DXDP01000544.1 GCA_019115445.1 Candidatus Nocardiopsis merdipullorum | reverse complement strand
CTCGTCCTCCAGGAGGCGCAGCAGGCGGATCACCGCAATGTTGTTGCGGATACGCTGCCGTTCCGGACTGGGCCAGGTCGGTCTGGGATGAGGGACGGAACCGCGGCGTCTCTACTGCTGGCGTCGGCTGTACCACTCCAACCACTCCTGCGGCTCCTCCGGACCCTCCCCTTCCGGGTCCTCCTGAGCGATCCACTCCGCCAGCGAGTCCATCGGCTGGTTGGCCTCCTCCACGTCCTCCCAACTCGGCTCCTCCGGAGAGAATGCGTCCGGGTCCTCCGGCAGCAGGATCATCTCCGCCAACACCTTCTCCCGGGCCTGGAGCCGGGCCATGTTCAGCCGCCCCTCCTTCTGCTGCATGCTCTCCTCCGGCAGGTCGTCCCCGGCCAGGGAGATCCACAGGCTCTCCATCTGCGTCTGGGCCTGCTCCCCCAGATCCTGGAAGAACGTCTCTCTCTCGTTCTCCGGGATCCGCTCGAAGCTGATCGGCCGGGCCACCCGCCAGTGGTCCAGCGCCATCCTCCCGAACTCGTTCATCTGTGCCCTCTCTCCTCAACGGCGATCGCGTCAAAATCCAGTGCCTGCTGCCCCTTGTCTTCCATGGGACAGAGTCAACCAAAGCCCCCACAGCCGGTGTTCAGGTCATGGGTTGTGAACGTGGCCAAAATCTGCCACATGCCCATCAACGTTCGATGTCAGGTCCCTTTCCTCTTTCCTGGTGGTGTTCAGAAGAAGCCGGAGAGGCTGAGAAGGGCGACGCGCGGATCGTGGGCGTGGCCACTCCCAGCTGCGCCCGCTTGATCGCTTCCAGGGCGTCTTCCTGCAAGCCCGGCGTGGTTTTCCCTGCTGCCCGCAGTGTCGTGACGAACTGCGCTTTCTTCTTGGCATCGGCATTGATGAACTCTTCCGGGTGGTGCGGCAGTTCCGTGTTGGGGGTGCCTCGCTCCCCGGCCATGAGCACCACCTTCTACCACCGCTCATGCTGGGCGAGCTGGTTTGTGTTATCCCTGTAAGCAACCTGTGCGACCCGGTCGGCGCGCTCGTGCAGGACGTGCATTGTCGGTGCGGTGTGATCGGTCATCTCATGCGGGACGTCTCGGGGTGGAAAAGTCGAAAGCCGTCCGGGTTGAGCTGGGCGACATCATCGCCGTGGCGCTCAGTAATCCCGTTGAGCACGCTGGACTTCCCGGCGGCGGCCTGCCCTCCCAACAAGATCAGGGTGGGGTGCTCTCCTGGGGCCACGGGCTTGATGCCGTCGAAGACCAGGTCTTTGATGTAGTCATCGAAGATGTCCTGAAGCTTTTTCTGGGGGACCTCACAGGGGTTTGCCAACGTCTCAGGCCTGCCTCATCTCGGTGAGCACGCCCTGAAGACGCTGGATCTCGGCGATCATCACGTCACGGCCCATGTCCAGGTCATTCTTGACCTCCCACACCTGCCGCATCTTTGCCTTTGCCTCCTCCTTGGTCTCCGGGGTGGTGGCTGCCTGCGCCGCCCGCATGTAGGCACCCACAAGGCGGTTAGCGGCTCCGGCCAGTGCTTCGCGGATGACCTCGTCCGGGGTCTCCTGGTCGAACAAAGTGGTCTCGTTCACTGTCTTCTCCTCTGGTTGTTGGGGAGCATGGACGCGCAGAACCCGCCCGCCGTGCACCGCGTAGTCCCCGGGTGGCACCGATACACCGTCAGCCAAGGCGAAGCTGGTCAATTCGAGTTCGGTGAACGTCAACACCGGCATGCGGAGGGCCAGGGCAGTGGCCGTGGTCTGATCCACCAGTACCGCCGGCGAGTTCTTGTGGTGCGTCAGCCCTTGGGGGTCCTCGGTGGCAGCGCGGGATCGAAATCATTCACCGGTGGGAAGCCCTCACCGTCTCAGCCAGAGCACTGAACTCGGTACGTACCTGCGCGACTTGGGTCGCGTCCGTGGGGTCGAGGTCCTCACGGCGACGGATGCACGCACGCCGACCTTGGCGTGCCTCCTCGATCACCTGCTCATCGGGGGCATCCTTGGCCTCTTCCTGAGCGATCAGGGCGCTATAGGCGCCTATCGCGCCGTGGATCGCCTCCAACGCGGCTTCGTAACGGCCGACCTCGACGCCGGACCAGGATTGCTCGTTCTGGGGAGGTTCACTCATGATGTCCACCTTTTCTTGGGGGATTCGGATGCGCAGGGTCGTGCCGTTGTGCGTCGCATACTCGCCGGGAGGTACGGATACGCCGTCGGCCGTGGCAAAGCCGGTCAGTTCAAAGGTGTCGAATGTCAGCACCCGCATGCCTCGGGTGAGTGCGGCCCGTGGTCTGTCTCCCACGTCGCAGACGGTCCGAAGGCTGCTTTCAGGGGTTCGTCGAACTGGTGCATGGGGGTGGCCACAAGGCCTCCGCAGGTTGTCAGGAGACGTGGATGTCGATTTTACGCCCGTCGGGGTCGGTGAGCACATGGCGCCCACTCTCCAACGGCGGAACCATACGGCTCCCGGGAAGTGACAATCCAATGCGGGCCCTTCCGGTAGGTTTTCCGTTCGCCGGGTAGATTTCCAGCACGGCGCCATCACCGAGAACAGCCGCGTAATGCTCGGGACCCGTCCCGTGCTTTTCTTGTTCGAAGTGGAGCCCCAGCCGAGAATAGAAGGATCGGCATTCCTCCATTTGTTCGCTGTAGATGACCATGAGGGTGATCGCGTTGGACATGGCAAAGCCTTCCGAATCACTGGTTCTGCTCTCTGAACGACCCACCCCCGCGTGCGCGGGGCTCTCAAGTCACGGTGAGTGCGTCCAAGACCCGGCGGCGGTCCATCCCCGCGTGCGCGGGGCTCTCGAGGCCAGGTACATTTTTAGTGAGTTGAAAAACGGTCCATCCCCGCGTGCGCGGGGCTCTCCGATTCCGTTTCCGTCTCCGCACAGACCCCGGTGTCGGTCTGCACGACCTTCACGATGTCCGCGTACAGGAACGATAGGTTGTCCGAGACCCTC
>DXDP01000543.1 GCA_019115445.1 Candidatus Nocardiopsis merdipullorum | reverse complement strand
CCACCACGTCCGTCTGCAGGGCGATGAGTGTGTGAGCGAGCATGAACGTGGCCTCGGGCTCCGCACGCTCACGGACCTGTTCCGGTCCGACCACCGTCGCCGAGCGACTGCTCACCTCGTAGAGCACGAATCCGCCCACGACCCCGGCATCGGTGAACACGTGTTCCAGGTCCTCGCGCACCTCGGAAGGCACGTCCCCTCTGCCCAGGGATTGCCGGTCCGCGGAGTTCTCCACCTGGTTCGGTTCGGTGTCTCCGTTGGTGCACGCCACCCCCACGGCCAGGGCCGTCACACACATGAGCGAGAACACGGCCCGCTTTCGACCTCGCCCTGACCACCGACCTGCCACCTGATCACTTCCGACATCGGTCAGCACTCGCCACACCCCTTCGAGATCGACCGGGCTCTCTCCACCGAACACGCTAATACCTCGAGCACGAGTCCGGGAGCGCTTCGGCCCGATCCGACCGGGCAACCGTGGCTCATATTCCGTCCGCTGCTAGGCTGACCCTGTTGCTGACCCCGCGACGGGAGAGAGCCCGGGTACCCAACTCGGGCCGCCGAAGGAGCAATACCTCCCCGTAGACAACCTCTCAGGCACAGTGGACCGTCCGGGCGAGACCACTCTGGAAAGCAGGGACGACACGTTCGTCCCTCGCCGAAGGTGCAAACCACGTCGAGGGCGTGGCGAAGCTCTCAGGCACAGATGACAGAGGGGGAGGATGGCAACGCCACGCACGACAGACGCCCATCCTCTCGGGAGTGCCCATGTCCGAGTCCTCAGAGTCCGCGTCCCCGCGCACCACCGCGCTGCACGGGGTTCACGAAGCCGCCGGGGCCGTACTTGTCGACTTCGCCGGATGGTTGATGCCGCTGCGTTACGGCAGCGAGAAAGCCGAACACATGGCCGTTCGTGAGGCCGCCGGGATCTTCGATCTCTCCCACATGGGTGAGATCCGCGTCACCGGGCCGCAGGCCGCGGCCGCACTCGACCACTCCTTGATCGGGCATCTTTCCAAGGTCAAGGTGGGTCGCGCCCGTTACACCATGCTCACCGACGCCTCCGGTGGTGTCCTGGACGACCTCATCGTCTACCGCCTCGGCGAAGACGATTACCTCGTCGTCGCCAACGCCGTCAACGCCCCCGTGGTCGCCGATCACCTCGTCGAACGCGCCGCCGATTTCGACGCCCGGGTGATCGACGAGTCCGACGAGTACTCGCTGATCGCGATCCAGGGTCCCCGGGCCGCAGAGATCCTCACCCCGCTCACCGACGCCGATCTGGAGTCGCTTCGCCCCTTCGCCGTGTACGAGCGCACCGTCGCCGATCACCCGGTACTGCTGGCCCGCACCGGCTACACCGGTGAGGACGGCTTCGAGATCTTCATCAAACCTGCCGACAAGGCCCCCGCGATCTGGGAAGCACTCACCGCCGAGGGCAGCCGAAGCGGCCTTCTGCCCGCCGGCCTGTCGGCCCGCGACACCCTTCGCCTGGAAGCAGGCATGCTCCTGTACGGCCAAGAACTCACCGCCGAACTGACCCCTTTCGACGCCGGGCTCGGTCGGCTCGTCAAATTCGACAAAGGCGACTTCGTGGGACGTGCGGCCCTGGAAGAAGCTTCCCGCACCGCCCGCCCTCGACGCCTCATCGGTTTGGTCTCTCGCGGTCGACGCCCCCTGCGCCAGGGACAGAGCGTCCTGCGTGACGGCGAAGGCGTCGGCACCATCACCAGTGGCGCGCCCTCCCCCACCCTGGGCCGCCCCATCGCCATGGCCTACGTGGACGGTGATCTCGACACCGGGACCGGTGCGTTCACCGTGGATGTACGCGGTCGAGGCGAAGCCGTCGACGTGGTCGAACTGCCGTTCCATCAGAGGCAGAAGAGCGAAAACACCTCCAAGGAGAGTTAAGTGAGCGTTCCCACGGAGCTGGGGTACACCGACAAACACGAGTGGATCGCGATCGAGGACGGGGTTGCCACGATCGGCATCACCGCGTTCGCGACCGAGTCCCTCGGTGACATCGTCTACATCGAGACACCCGAGATCGGCGATGAGGTCACCGCGGGTGAACCCTGCGGCGAGGTGGAGTCCACAAAATCCGTCAGCGACATCTACTCGCCCGTGGACGGCGAGGTCGTGGCGGTCAACGAATCCCTGGAGGACTCCCCCGAAACGGTCAACTCCGCCCCCTACGGGGACGGTTGGCTGTTCCGGGTCCGAACCTCCGAGGAACCCACCGGACTGCTTTCCGCCGAGGAATACACGAAGCTGACCGAAGGCGAGGAGTAAGCCCCCGATGGCCACCGACCACACACTCAACCAATCCCTGAGCGAGCTGGATCCCCAGGTTTCGGCCGCCGTGGATGCCGAGCTGGCCCGCCAGCGCGACACTCTTGAGATGATCGCCTCGGAGAACTTCGCGCCCCAGGCCGTTCTGGAGGCTCAGGGCACCGTCCTGACCAACAAGTACGCGGAAGGGTACCCGGGCCGTCGTTACTACGGTGGTTGCGAACACGTCGACGTCGTCGAGCAACTGGCGATCGACCGCGCCAAGGAGCTGTTCGGCGCCGAACACGTCAACGTGCAGCCCCACTCGGGTGCCCAGGCCAACACCGCAGTGTACTTCGCCCTGCTCCAGCCGGGCGACACCATCCTCGGCATGGACCTGGCCCACGGCGGGCACCTGACCCACGGCATGCGGCTCAACTACTCCGGCAAGACCCTCAACGCCGTGGCCTACCACGTGCGTGACGAGGACGGCACCGTCGACTACGACGAGATCGCCGCGCTCGCCGAGGAGCACCGGCCGAAGATGATCGTGGCCGGCTGGTCCGCCTACCCACGTCAGCTCGACTTCGCCAAGTTCCGGGAGATCGCCGACAGTGTCGACGCCTACCTCCTGGTCGACATGGCACACTTCGCCGGCCTGGTCGCCGCCGGGTTGCACCCCAACCCCGTGCCCCACGCCGACGTGGTCACCACCACCACGCACAAGACCCTCGGCGGTCCGCGTGGTGGCCTGATCATGACCAAGGCGGAGCTGGGCAAGAAGATCAACTCCGCGGTTTTCCCCGGCATGCAGGGTGGCCCGCTGGAGCACGTGATCGCGGCCAAGGCGGTGTCCTTCAAGGTCGCGGCAGGGGAGGCGTTCGCCGAGCGTCAGCGGCGCACCGTCTCCAGCGCCAGACTGCTGGCCGAACGTCTCACCCGACCGGACATGGCCGAGATCGGTGTCAAGGTGGTCACCGGGGGCACGGACGTGCACCTGGTTCTGGTCGACCTCGTCGATTCCCAGATCAACGGCAAGGAAGCCGAGGACCGCCTGCACGAGGTCGGCATCACGGTCAACCGCAACGCGGTGCCCAACGACCCGCGTCCGCCCATGGTCACCTCCGGCCTGCGTATCGGTACCCCGGCGCTGGCCACCCGTGGTTTCGACGACGACGACTTCGCCGAGGTCGCCGACATCATCGCCGAGGCCCTCAAGCCCGAGTTCGAGGCCAAGGCCCTACGTGCCCGGGTCGAGGCGCTCACCGCCAAGCATCCGCTCTACCCCAACCTGTAACGAGTGTTCCGGCCGCGCGGGGGAACACCTCCGCGCGGCTCTTCTGTGTCCAAGGCCCTGTGCTCAATGAGGAGGACGTAAGGAGACCTCACGCGGCGGCTCGGCCGTCAACGTCACCGCATGCTGACACACCCGAAGGTTCAGTGCGCCATGTGGAAGGTGCGCAGAGCCGCTGCGATGTCCTCGATGTCGTCGAGTCTTCCCGTCGCGACGTCGAGAACGAAACGCTCGGCGCGGTCCACCTCGACGGGATCTGTCAGGGGCTTTCCGTTCAACTCGAGGAAAACCGCCGTGGAGTTGCATGCGGCTCGTCCATCACCATCGAGGAACACATGATTTTTGGCCAAGGAGTGCATCAACGCGGCAGCTTTTTGAAAGATGTCCGGGTAGTGATCGTTCCCGAACGAAGTCCCCTTCGGGCGGTGGACAGCACTCTCGAGGAGCCCGTGGTCACGAACCACGGCAGCACCCCGCTCCTCCTGGGCCAGAGCCATGGTGGTGATATCGACGACCATGGCCGAGTCCAGGTAAAAGATGTCCTCCACCTACTTGGCGAGCCTTTCGTTGAGCTCGGTGGAGAGGGTGGTGACGCGCTGTGCCGCAGCCAGGAAACGACGGCGGCGGATCTCGGCGAGCACGCTTTCCCGTATCTCCTGGATCAGTTCCTGTGCGGGCCGCTTCTCCTCAGCGGCGACCTGACGGATCTGCTCCGCCTCCGCCTCTGTGAACTCGATGCCGAGTACCGACATGCTCG
>DXDP01000542.1 GCA_019115445.1 Candidatus Nocardiopsis merdipullorum | reverse complement strand
CCCGATCCGGACCCGGACCCCGATCCGGACCCGGATGACGGGAACACCCCGCCGCCGGACAACGAGGACGACCAGAGCCAGATCCCTGGTGGTACCTCTCCGGAGACGGAGGTGCCCGCCGAGGGCGGTGACGCCGGTGGTGACGAAGAACTTCCCACCACCGGTGTCGACATGCAGGGCTTTGTCCTCGGCGGTGCGATCGTGACCGGCATCGGTGCTCTGGCCCTGTGGGCAGGCACCCGCCGCTCGGCAGCGATCGAGTAACTCTCGTCGCTGCATCGCGATTGCGGTACGGCCCCCGACCGGGCTCCCACCCGGTCGGGGGCCTTCTTCGTTTCTGCCCCCTCAGGTTCGGGGACGCAGAGCCGACGCCAGGAGCAGGGCACCGATACCGGCACCGGAGATGACCCACAGGGCGATACCAAGATCGGAGGAGTCGGCGAGAAAACCCACCAGGGGAGGGAAGCCGAGGAACCCGACCCGACCCAACCAACTCACCACGGTGACCCCGTCCCCGGTACGTACCCCGGGGATGCTGCCTGCTGCCGCCAATGTCAGGGGAAAGAGCGTGGACACACCCAGTCCCATCACCCCGAAGCCGATCACGGCCGCCACCGGGTGTACCCCGAGCAGGGCGATGGCCATCCCCCCGGCCGCCAAGGCTCCACAAGCACGGCCCACTGTGGCCGGGCCGAAGCGGTCGGTCACCCGATCACCGAGCAGACGCCCCACGGTCATCATCGACTGGCACGCCACGAACGGCATCGCGGCCAGGAACAACGGGGCCGACAGCTCCGAGGTCATGTACACCGCGCCCCAGGAGGCCGCGGAGTCCTCGATGCCCCCGGCGAACATGAGCAGCACGCTCAGCATCGCCAACAGGGCCAGGCTGTGTACGGGAAAGCGTGCGCCTTCCCCGTCCTGGGTGTTGGTCCCGTCCTGACGCTCACTGTGTTCGGGGCCGGGAAGAAGCATTCCGGCCACGAGCAGGTTCGCCGTACCCAGAAGAACGGTGACCCCACCCAGATGCCACAGGATCGGCGTCCCGGAACCGGCCATCGCGGCTCCGAGCAGCCCACCGGAAACCGCGGCCAGGCTCCACACGGCGTGGAAGGTGTTGATGATGGTGCGTCGGTAACGACGCTGGACCCGCAGCCCGTGCGAGTTCTGCGCGGAGTCGGTCCAGGCGTCCGCACAACCGAGGACGAACAGGGATGTGGCAAGCATCCACCAGTCATGCGCCAAAGCAATGAAGGGAAGCGCCCCTACCGAGACCAAACTGGTCCCCACTGCCGTCCGACCACTGCCGAACCAGTGGATGAGGGGCCCGGCGAGCATACCGGTCAGGATCGCCCCCGTCGGCATCGCCGCGATCGCCAAGCCGAATTCTGTGTTGTTCAACCCCAGTTGGGTCTTGATCACGGGCAACCACGGAACCACGTTCGTGTAGGTGAACCCGTTGATGGAAAAGAGGGCGGAAACCCCGAAGCGGGCACGGCGGGCTTCGCTGTCCGGCCGTGCGTTCGCTTCCTGAAAAGTCCTGTTCAATGCGGCTCCGTGCTGGTTCTGAGATGCGCGCCGATGTTACAGGCTCCGATGACCGGATGGCGGATATCTCCGTACGAACACGACTGCTGGACTTGCCAACGAACACAAGGCCGTCTTACATAGAAGGTCTGCCTTCCCTTCTTCGTCCGCCCTCCCACCCCGGAAGCAAACACGCGTTCACCCCGACCGGAGCCCCTGCGCCGGCTCCGCATCGCCCTGGCCCCGGGCGTCCCCGTTCGTCACAGATTCTCACGCCGGGAACCGTGGCCGCGGTCCCGGACGGAACCGGAAGAACACATGATCAACACGAGCGCGCTGCGAGCACAGCCCACTCTTGTCGGGAAGAGCGTCCGACTGGTCCCCCTGTCGGCAAAACACACGGACGCCTATTTCGCCGCCGCTCTCGACGAGGAGATCCGCAGACTCACCGGAACACATCGCCACCTGACCTATGCCCAGGCTCAGGAGTGGTGTGAGAGCCGAGCCGGTCACACCGACCGGTTGGACCTGGCCATCACCGCCACGGAGAACGGTCGCTTCCTCGGTGAGTTGTCCATCTACGCGGTCTCGCCGGAGAACGAGAGCGCGGGTTACCGTATCGCCCTGTCGTCGATCGAGTTCACCGGGCAGGGACTGGGCCGAGAGGCCACTCAACTCGTCTTGGAGTATGCCTTCGAACGTATCGGACTGCACCGGATCTGGCTGTACGTGTATGCCTTCAACATGCGGGCGATCACCGTGTACCGCTCCTGCGGATTCTCCGTCGAGGGCAGGCTGCGCGACTCGCTCCAGTGGGAGGGGCGACGCCACGACGCCCTGCTCATGGCGGCGCTCAGGGACAGACACCGCACGAAGTGATACGAGTCGTTTTGGGCGCATGGGTGTTGTAACCCGGATGTTCCGGGGTATGCCGGTAGCACTTTCCAGCGGCTTGTCAGCGTGCCGAGAGGAACGGTGTCGGCCCTGGTCCCGGCACTGGTGGTGAACATGAACCCGGTACCCGTTTCCTTGCCGTTCGCCGACCGATCCGAGGCGGGCCATCGCCTCGCGGAACGTGTGCGCCCTTTCGCGATCACCGAACCGTTGGTGTTGGCCTTGCCGCGGGGTGGGGTTCCCGTGGGGGTGGAACTCGCCCAGCGGCTCGATGCCGACCTGGACGTACTCATGGTCCGCAAGATCGGTCTGCCGGGGCGCCCCGAAGCAGGGGTGGGCGCCATCGCAGAGGACGGCCACATCTTCTACGACGATGTCGTCCTGGCCCAGATGCGGTTGCCTCGACAGGCTCTGGCCGAGGCGGTCTCCGTCGAACGTGACGAACTCGAGCGCAGGCGCCGCGCGTATCGCGGTGAGCGACCGTTGCCGCCGGTGGCGGGACGGGACTGCATCGTCGTCGACGACGGTATGGCCACCGGAGGTACTGCGCGTGCCGCGCTGCGGATGGTGCGCAAGGCAGGCCCCGCCCAACTGGTGCTCGCCGTTCCGGTCGCTGCCCCAGGAGCCATGGAGGCACTGCGTTCCGAGGTCGACGCCTTGGTGGTACTCAGTGCTCCGGACAATTTCCGGGCCGTGGGGGAGTGGTACCGCGATTTCGATCAGCTCTCCGACCGCCGTGTCACCGAGATCCTCTCCGCGTCCGTACGGAGCAGCCCGCGACCGGCTGCCGCCCAAGGGGTGCGGATCAGCGCGGGGCAGGTACATCTGGACGGGGATCTGACCATGCCCAAGGTGTTGCGTGGTGCGGTCGTGGTTGCTCTTGGAAGGGGACGGGGAGACCCGCAGTGGCGGGCGGTCGCCGCCGCTCTGCAGCGTTCCGGGTATGCGACGCTGGCATTGGACCTGGTGGCAGAGGGGGAGCAAGGCATCGTCGACGACACGGAGGTTTTGGGGGAAAGGCTCGGCGATGCGGTCACCTGGTTGCGTCGTGCCACGGACGGCGCGAACAAGGCCTTGGGGGTCCTGGGGGTGGGACAGGCAGCTCCAGCGGCACTGGCCGCAGGGGCCGAGCGCCCGCAGGACGTGGCCGCGGTCGTGGTGCACGGCGGTCGGATCGATCAGGCCGAACCGTTCCTGGCCAAGGTGTGTGCCCCGGTCCTGGTACTGGTGGAGGGGCAGGACTCGTTCGTGCGTGAACTCAGTGAATGGGCACGCGGAAGGATGGGGGTCCCCACCGACCTGAAGGTGATGTCGGGCGCCGAACAGTTGCTGCAAGGCAGGCAGGAATGGCGGCAGGTGGCGGTGCAGAGCCTGGAGTGGTTCGACCGGCACTTGCGCTGAAAAACCTGCGGCGTTCCCCGAAGTGACACGTCGGGGAACGCCGCAGGTTCATGGGCCGGGGCCACCGGGGAGATCTGGTGCCTCGAGTCAAAAACTTCGACTAGGCCGCGTTGGCGCGGCGCATACGGCGACGACGCTCGGAAGCGCGCTCGTCCTCGTTGAGTCCTCCCCAGGTGCCGTACTTCTCCGGACGCGAGATCGCATAGTCCAGGCATTCGGTACGGACAGGGCAGGCCGCGCAGATCTCTTTGGCCTTGCGCTCACGGAGTTCCCGTTCCGGCTGACGCTCGCCGTCGGGACCGAAGAAAAGCACAAGGTCCTCGCCCCGGCACGCGGCGGCATCCTGCCACCCCCAGCTCGGGCGGGGGCGCAGCGCGGCCTGCCGACGTACCTGAGACATGCTTGAACCACCTCTACTGAAATCACTAGTAAGCTGTCGGAAAGAGCTTCGGTCACCAAAAATTTGGTCGTGCGGCGTGAGTGCACCCCGGACGACGTGAACGCCGAACGGTGCGAACGATGTTCCCCGGTGTGGCTGAGACCACGAGAAGCACGGACCTGGCGGCGAAGGGGCCGAAGGATGGAGTGCCCTCACGCGAACGGCTCCGGAGGCGGTGACAAGCCTTCCGTCGAGCCGGTACGTAATCATGCCATCCCCACTCCCGATCATGCACGGGGGGTGGGGAAATTACTCACACAACCGTTACCGAAACCTGATGCATCGCTATAGGTCTCTGGTTATTTGTCCAGGTTTGTCGCACATCGTATGAGTGCGCTCTTGCCAAGGACACAGCACATCGTATGGGGTGATCCCTCTCCTGCCTAGGGGCAGTTCCTGATGTGCCCATCACATTATGGACAACAAGTGCTCCCGGGATTGGGCTTGACCGTATGTCGTGACCCTCTGCAGCGGGCGGCGGGCTTCGGACCCGGACAACCCCCCCACCGGGATACGGGACAATCCTCAAGTGATGTTTGAGGACATCAAACCGAACAGGTCGTGGTGTTGGAGCGTCCCAGACGATAGAAACAGCACCA
Organism: Candidatus Nocardiopsis merdipullorum; assembly: GCA_019115445.1. Classification (GTDB taxonomy): domain Bacteria; phylum Actinomycetota; class Actinomycetes; order Streptosporangiales; family Streptosporangiaceae; genus Nocardiopsis; species Nocardiopsis merdipullorum. The sequence continues at coordinate 2,943 of DXDP01000542.1, read as the reverse complement.
GCGGACGAACTCCCCCCGAACCCGTGGCTCCTTCGAGCCTCCTCTTCCGCGTCGACCCGTGACTTCTCCGAGGAGATCAAGAACTGTGGCTCTCTTGCGGCTCGTTCTCAACATCATCTGGCTCTTCGTCGCCGGATTCTGGCTGGCCATCGGCTATGTGATCGCCGGCATCATCTGCTGCGTCCTCATCGTCACCATCCCCTTCGGGGTCGCCTCCTTCCGGATGGCCGGCTATGCCTTCTGGCCCTTCGGTCGGGACCTGGTGCGCAGGAGAGGGGCCGGAGGGGGCAGCACCGCCCTCAATGTCATCTGGGTGATCGTGGCCGGGTGGTGGCTGACCATCGGCCACATCACCACCGCGCTCGGGTTGGCGGTCACCATCATCGGACTGCCCATGGCCTGGGCATCGCTGAAGATGATCCCGATCGCCCTGGCACCGTTCGGTAACGAGGTGGTCAGTAGTGGCCGTCCTCGGGAACCATGGCAGTTCTGAACCCGTTGATTTCCTGCCCACACCGGGAGCACCCGGAGCTTGCGCTCACACCCCCCACAGCAACATCCCCGTGCTGCCCCCACACCAAGGGGCGGACCAAGACACAGAGAATGGAGTCCATGTGCAAGCCCAGCGGCCAAGAGCACGGGAGTTCCTGAACAGGTGGATCACGGCGCGCCGTGCCAGGGCCGAACGTCTTGCGAAGCTGAAGGACGAGGCCAAGAGCCCCGATCCCCAGTCATCTCCGACGGAGTCCGAACAGATCCAGCAGGACGACGTGGGTGCGGGCGATCTGCTCCGTATGGTCAGTGACGTGGCCTGGCGGATGCTGATCATCGGCATAGTGGCCGGTCTGTTGGTCTTTGCGCTCCTGTACCTGTCGGTGGTCACACTCCCGATCGTCTTTGCGATCTTCATCACCGCTTTGCTCATGCCGCTGGCCCAGTGGCTGCGGAGCAAGGGACTGGGCAGGGGAACGTCCACGGCGTTGGCGATCCTCACCGGCCTTGTCGTGCTCAGCGGTGTCGTGAGCATGATCGTGGCCCCCGCGATCCAGGGGTTCGACGCGATCGTGGCCAGTGTCACCAGTGCCGTCACCGAGCTGCAGAAGCTGAAGGTGCCCTTCGGTCTCGACCCGGCTCTGTTCACCAACATGATCGACAGTGCCTGGGAACAGATACAAAGCATGATCACCGACAACCAGGACCAACTGGTCACCGGCGCCCTCACCGCGGGCGGTGCGGTGATCCAGATCCTCATCGGTCTGGTTCTGATCATCGCCCTGACCGTGTACTTCATCCACTCCGGTGACAAACTCATGGACTGGGTCGCCACTCTGCTTCCCCCCAAGTCCCGCCCGGGGTTGCGTCATGCGGCCGATGTCTCCTACGGGGTGATGGGGCGCTACGTACGTGGGGTTGCCATGGTCGGCCTCATCGACGCGGTGGGTATCGGTGCCTTCCTGATCTTCCTGATCGAGACCAATCTGGCGATCCCGCTGGTCGTGCTGACCTTCGTAGGAGCCTTCCTGCCGATCATCGGGGCCTTTTTGACCGGGCTGTTGGCCGTACTGGTGGCCCTGGTGACAGAAGGCCTGGGCACCGCGGTGATCGTTCTTGTGGTCGTGATCCTCGTACAGCAGTTGGAAAGCAACGTGTTTGCACCACGCGTCTACGGGCAAGCCCTCGAACTGCCCTCCCCAGTGGTGCTCATCGCGATCTCGATCGGCGGCATCCTCGGAAACGTCCCCGGGATGTTCCTGGCCACCCCCGTGGCCGCGGTGCTGGCTGCGCTGTTGCGCAACCGGCCGATGACCCACACCAATGGCGGCCCGGAGGAGGGCTTCCAAACCTCGGGAAGGAAGAGTCAGGAAGAAGCCTCCGTCACGCCCGCCGCCCCCAAGAAGAACGAGGACTCGACCGGAGGCGTCTCCGACTGACCCGCAAGCGGACCGTCAGGGGAATGTCTTGCGGCCTCGTACTCGTTGTCCTACGGGGCGAGGCCGCATCCCGGCCGTTGTCCTTTGGCCCCCTTTTGCCCGCGCGCTAGGCTGACCTGCGCCTGCTTCCGGTGCTTGTCCCTCTCGGGTGAACACAACGCGCGCCGTGACCAGCCGTACCGCTCTTTTCTTCCGAAGGAATCCCATGCTGCTCGCCACCGACCTCGAACTGCGTGTCGGCCCCCGACTCCTGTTGGAGCCGACCTCCTTCCGGATCGCCGCGGGGGATCGGATCGGGCTGGTCGGCCGTAACGGTGCGGGCAAGACCACCATGACCAAGGTCTTGGCGGGCGAGGCCCTGCCCACCGGCGGGACCGTCAGCTCGCCGGGGAGTGTGGGCTATCTCCCACAGGATCCTCGTACAGGGGACCTCGACGTCATCGCCAAGGACCGTGTCCTTTCGGCGCGCGGTATCGACCAGGCCCTGAACGGCTTGCGCAAGGCCGAGAAGAGGATGGCCAGTACCGACAACAAGACCCGTGACAAGGGCGTGCGCGATTACGCCCGTTGGGAGGAGCGACTGCACATCCTCGGAGGCTACGCCGCCGAGTCCGAGGCCGCCGCGATCGCTTCCAGTCTGGGACTGCCCGACAAGGTTCTCGACCAACCGTTGCACACGCTCTCCGGTGGACAGCGTCGTCGGATCGAGCTGGCACGCATCCTGTTCAGCGATGCCGACACTTTGCTGCTGGACGAGCCCACCAACCACCTGGACGCCGACTCCATCGTCTGGCTGCGGGAGTTCCTCAAGGGGCACCAGGGCGGGCTCATCGTGATCAGCCACGATGTGGAACTGGTCGAGCACGTGGTCAACAAGGTGTTCTACCTGGATGCCAACAGGTCCGTGCTCGACATCTACAACATGGGCTGGAAGCAGTACCTGACCCAGCGCGAGGCCGACGACAAGCGCCGCAAGCGTGAACTGGCCAACGCCGAAAAACAGGCCGAGACC
>DXDP01000541.1 GCA_019115445.1 Candidatus Nocardiopsis merdipullorum | reverse complement strand
CAATCCTCAACATGTCCCCAGCGTACCGAAACCCGCTTTCCTACCAACCAAATAGGTATGCTTGGCGACCGGTGACGCGGGCTTTGATCCTTTGTCGTGTCGTATCCACTGTGCACTGGTGAGGTGTGCACCGACTCGAGGGACACGACCTAAGCTCAAGGGCATGAGCGAGGACAGTAGCGCACTGCTCACCGACCACTATGAACTGACAATGCTCCAAGGTGCTCTGCACAGCGGGGCCGCCGCCCGCCGCTCGGTCTTCGAGATGTTCGCCCGCCGCCTGCCGGAGGGACGGCGTTACGGTGTCGTGGCCGGGACCGGTCGCTTCCTGGAGCTGCTCGAACGTTTCCGATTCGGCTCCGAGGAACTGGATTTCCTCTCCGATCACCAGATCGTCGACGAACGTACCCTGGAGTGGCTCTCGAAGTTCCGCTTCTCCGGAAACATCTGGGGATACGGCGAGGGCGAGGTGTACTTCCCCGGTTCCCCCATCATGGTGGTGGAGAGCACTTTCGCCGAGGCCGTGGTCCTGGAGACACTCGCGTTGTCGGTGTTCAACCACGACAGCGCGATCGCCTCTGCCGCCTCACGGATGGCCGTGGCCGCCGGAGATCGGCCCCTCATCGAGATGGGTTCGCGCCGTACCCATGAGCGAGCCGCGGTGTCGGCGGCGCGGGCTGCGTACGTGGCCGGCTTCACCACTTCCTCCAACTTGGAGGCCGAACGTTCCTACGGTGTGCCCACCGGTGGGACAGCGGCACACTCGTTCACCCTCCTGCACGACAGCGAATACCACGCCTTCAAGGCACAGGTGGAGTCTCTCGGCGCCGGGACCACGCTCCTGGTGGACACCTACGACGTGGAACGCGCGGTCCGTCACGCCGTGGAGCTGGCAGGCACGGGGCTGGGCGCGGTACGCATCGACTCCGGTGATCTGTCGGCGCACGCCACACGGGTACGCAAGCAGCTCGACGAGCTCGGGGCCAAGGACACCCGCATCGTGGTCACCGGTGATCTCGACGAGCACTCCATCCAGGCGCTGGCCGTGGCTCCGGTCGACGGGTACGGGGTGGGTACGTCCTTGGTGACGGGTTCCGGTGCCCCCACGATGTCACTGGTATACAAGCTGGTGGCGCGTGCCCGTAACCTGGAATCGGACGCACCGTTGGAGCCGGTCGCCAAGCGATCGGTCGGTAAACCCAGTCGAGGGGGGCGAAAGTGGGCACTACGCCGCCTGGACGAGCAGGGTACGGCCGTGGCCGAGGAGATCTACCCGTACGAACCACAGGCCGAGGTGAGCACCCGCCCGATGTTGCGTCCTTTGGTCTTCCAGGGAGAACCGGTGGGTCGGGAAAGTGTGCATGAGGCCCGTGAAAGACACCGTGCTGCCGTGGCCGAACTCCCGGAACAAGCGCTGCGGATGTCACGCGGCGAAGCGACGATAACGACGGTCTTCCACTGAAACCAACGAGGAAAGGGGTGCCTGCCATGGCCAAGGCGCTCATCATCGTGGATGTCCAGAACGATTTCTGTGAGGGCGGCAGCATGGGTGTGACGGGTGGTGCCGATACGGTCGCCGCCGTCACCGAGTACGCCCGGGCCGGGGGTTACGACCACATCGTGGCCACGCGGGACTACCACATCGATCCCGGTGCGCACTTTTCCGACGAGCCCGACTTCGTGGACACCTGGCCACCACACTGCGTGGTGGGTACGCCGGGTTCGGAGTTCCACCCGGGGTTCGACCCGTCATTGGTCGAGGAGGTTTTCTCCAAGGGACGGTACACGGCCGCCTACAGCGGTTTCGAGGGTACTGCGGACAAGGACGGGTCCTCGCTCGCGGACTGGCTGCACGCGCGAGATATCGACGAGGTGGACGTGGTGGGGATCGCCACCGACCACTGCGTGCGTGCCACCGCGTTGGATGCCATGGGTGAGGGCATACGTGCCCGAGTTCTGCTGGGACTGACCGCCGGCGTGGCCCGACCGACCGTGGATGCGGCCCTGGGGCAACTACGTGAGGCCGGTGTGGTCCTGGAGGGCGAGCCGGTGGTGTCCTGACCGGCTCCACACACCACCGGACGGGTCCCACCCACGTACTGCCGTGTGGGGCCCGTCCGGTCGTGTTTCACAGGCACAAAGGTACGGAGAGAGGCCACAGGGCGGCCGTGCACCCGAAATGGCGCCAACACACGAGCTGTCAGCCGACACCGATGGCGGCACGCACGTGGTGGATGGTTTCACGGGCCCGTTCCCGGGCGCGCTCGACGTTGGCCTCCAGGATGTCGTCGATCTGCCCAGGATCCGCCATGAGTTCCTCGTAGCGTTTCCGTTTGGGTGCGAGTTCGGCGTTGAGCACCTCGAACAGCGTGTTCTTGAGGTCGCCCCACCCCATACCGCCGGCTTCCAATCGTTTACGCACATCTGCGGTCGTCTCGGCGTCGGCGAAGTGTGTCAGCAATTGGAAGGGGAACGAGGAATCGGGGTCCTTGGGTTCCTCGACCGGTGTGGAGTCTGTGGGGATACGGCGGACGGCCTTCTTCAGCTTGTTCTCGGGAAGGAACAGCGGGATGTGGTTGTCGTAGGACTTCGACATCTTGCGGCCATCGGTGCCCGGCAGGATGCTCGCCTCACCCTC
>DXDP01000540.1 GCA_019115445.1 Candidatus Nocardiopsis merdipullorum | reverse complement strand
CGAAGGTCAGTGCCGTGTCGATGTTGATCTCCAAACCTTCCCGGTGACCCTCCGCACGGATCAGTGCGCTCTTGGCCCGCCACTGCTCGGTGTTCATGCCCCATTCCTCGACGGCTATCGCCGCCATCGGTCGCCCCGGGGTCCGGGGGCCGTTGGGTTCGAGCAGGTAGCTCCGGTGACGCACTCGCGTATTGCTCCGAACACGTCGGACCGCCTCGCGTAACCGTCTCGATCCGATCCAGCACCAAGGGCATCTCACGTCGGCCCACAGGTCGATGTCTGCCATCTCGCCGTCCCTTCGTCCTCTTCGTCGAGTGAGGTATACGTAGAGTCGACTACGTCAAGTTGACTTGAGGTCAACTCCGCGAGCGAGGCCGAAAGGTGCCGCGATGCCGCAGATCCAGGAGGGTGTCACCTGGCTCAAGCCCGGGCAGGTGGCCGAGCGTGCCGGGGTCGCTGTGTCGACCCTGCACTACTACGAAGGTCTCGGGTTGATCCAGAGCCGCCGAACCGCGGGGAACCGGCGCGAGTACCGTCGGGACACGCTGCGTGTCCTGGCCTTCATCAGAGCTGCTCAACGGGTCGGGGTGAGCCTGGATCAGGTGAAGGAGGCACTCGAAAAACTGCCTCGGGAGGACCTTCCCACCAAGCGCGACTGGGCGCGGATCTCACGTGAATGGCGGGATGCCCTCACCGAGAGGATCGAGTACCTCACCGCGCTCCGGGACAGGTTCTCGGACTGCATCGGGTGTGGTTGCCTCTCCCTGAAGTCCTGCCCCTACTCCAACCCGGACGACATCCTCGGGCTCGACGGCCAGGGCGCACGCCGCTTTCCCTGATCACCGGCCGGCAAGCACGAACAGTGTGTCCGATGTGCCCCGACCTCGGTGAACGAGGTGTCGATGAGGAATCTCATCGCCGGTTGGATGGTGATCGGGGCCATGCCCGGGCCCGCCCGTGTGGTGCCCATGCACACAGGCGGGCCCGGATCTTTGGCGTCCGACCGTGGGGTTGCCCACGCCCGTGGTCCGACGCCGTCCGGTTGCGGAAGGGGCACCTTCCTCCCGTCGGCACGAAGCCCTGTCCACCGTCGTGGATCGGCCACCGCGCTCTGTGGCCTGTGCAGCGGCGGTGTGGCTTCTGTGACCGCAGCCCGGGCACCTCGATTCCGGGAGCGGTCGACCCGCAGCCCCTCGGGTCGCCGTTGGTGCGTTCTTCCGCCCCACCGGAAGGCACGCGTTCAAGGGGTGGAAGGTCCGTCGTCCGTCAACCGGTTTTCCTGTGGTCGGTGGGTCGCTCCCGAGTGCGCTCCCCCGACCGTGGTCCGCCCCGGCGGGCCCCTTGGTCTTCGGGTCCCGTTCTTGTTCCGCCGGTAGCGGTTTTTCGCTGTGCCGGAAAGGTCGATCGCCCCTTGCTCTTCAAGGCGTGCCCGGCCGGTCTCGTTTCGGGGGCCGCTTCCCGGGGCGGCGATAGGTCCGGAAACGACCCCGGTTCGGGTGACGACGGTTTTGTTTCCGTCGCAAAAGGTGAATTCTCCTGCGGGGACGGGCGGAGGCGGCTCCGGTGCGTCCTTGCCGAGGACGGTGTCGTGTCGAGGGGCGGGGGGTTCCAAGGGCGTGGCACCGGTGTGTGGTGTGGTGTGGTCGACCACCAGTACCGGTGGGGTGTCGGCGACACGGAAACGATGCCAGGCCGTGGTGCCGGACTCGTCACGCTCCTTGAGCCGCAGGTGGAGGTGGGACTCGCCGTTGTCCACGGCCCGCTGGTAGGCCTGGGTGGCGTCGAACTCCACACCGTCCTCGTCCGGGCAGGTGCCCTTGCCACCCTGGATGCTTCGGGTGTCGAGCAGTGCCTGTGCGGTCGGCTGGTCGTTCCAGGTGGTGCCGGTGCCGAACGGGTCGACCCGGTGCAGTTGGACGTGGGAGCGGCTGTGGCAGTCGTAGGACCAACTCACCCCGGTGCGCAACACAGCGGAGTCGACGACGGCCTCGGGGTCGAGTTCGACCGGGAATCGGAGCAGGGCCCGGCGGGTGTAGACGCGGTCCCATTCCAGGCGCCCGATGCCCACGCTGGTGGTCTCGGCGCCGTCATAGGCCTGCTCGGGAAAAGCACGGTCGATGTAGGTCCAGTGGGAGGTTTCGGCCTGGGTCCGGGTTCTGTCCGAATGCGCGGGGGTGGAAGGGACGTTCTTCGCGTGTTCCCCGGTGTGCTCTGCCGAGTTGCCGCGTTTTTCGGCGAGTGTGGTGCCCTCGACCTCGGCAGGGGTCTCCTTGTCGGCGGCGGGAACTGCCGCCCACAGCGACAGCGCCAAGGCGGAAGCTGTACAAGCCGCCGTCGCACGGGCCAAGGGACGACGCATTACGGATGGTACCTGTCTATTCAATCTGCGACCGAAAAGGAGCCGAGTGGGAACTGAAACCCCGCTTCAGCAGTGAGAAATTTACCAAATGCCCGTGGCGCCCAACAAACCACAGAAATATAAATGCAGACCGAAAAGGCAATTTTCTTCATCAGAAACAGGAGTGCCGCGGCGACCCCCTCACCTGGAGGGACATCCCGGGATCAAGCGGCCTCTTATTCGCCACCCACCAAACTGAGTTTCTTGGAAGACCGAAAAAACAGGATCTGAGAAAGATTCGCGCAACGAAAGCCGCATTCCCGTAACAGGAAAAACCGGTTCTTCGCCCTTGCCCTGTTTTCGTCCCTTCGGCCGGGGCCCGGTCGGGACAGCTGCCGTCGTGCTCTCCTACACGCTCCGAGCAGCGCGGCGGCCGGCGCCGTGTCGGACGAGGAAGCGGGTGGAAGCCACCGCAAGAAACACGGGCCAGAGCACGGCGCACAGGTAGCACACCAGACACAGCCACGCCCACCCGTTGCCGCCGTGCCCCGCGAACGGGTCCACCTTCTCCCACGAAAGGACCGACATCGTCACGATCAGTACCAGCAGCGCCGTCCCGATCAGTCCTGCTCCCCCGATGAAGGCCGGGGTCCACCTTCGCAGCCGGCCCGGTACGAGTGGTCGTACGTCGACGACGAACGCGAAAGAACACGCCGCTGCGGCGAGTTGCACGGCGGAGAGCCCGAGCAGGTACCAGGTGCCGCTGCCGGGAATGTCTTGAACGGCCCTCCACTCGGTGGGCGTTCCCAGTGTGAACCCGGCGGCCAGGGCGATCCGCCACAGGGCTGTGGGCAGGGCGGCCAGGAAGGCGCCGTATGCGCACCCCTTGATCCACCGATCGGCCGGATACATCCTGTCCTTGCTCCCTACTGGTGCGGAGGTCTTCCTGCAAGTCGCGGAAAACTGTGTCCTGCTCGCCGTGACCGACCACGCGAGCGTAACGCACCGCCACGGACACACCGGATACGGCGAAGAGGAGTGGAGCACGCCGGTGTGTGTACCGGGACCTGTGTGTCCGGAAGGAGTTGCGGGTCAGGGGGCACGGACCGAGAGCGGCAGGGTGAAGTGCACCGTTTCTCGGGTGATTTCGTGTTCGGAGACCGTGATGTGCCCCAACCCCGCCAGCGCGTGGACGATCTCCTCCACCAGGTGGTGTGGTGCGGACGCGCCCGCGGTGAGACCGACCGTGTCGATGCCACGGAGCCATTCGGGCCGGATGTCGCGGGCGTCGTCGACCAGGTGGGCCGGGGTTTTGCACCGTTCGGCGAGTTCCACGAGTCGGCGGGAGTTGGAGGAGTTGGTGGACCCCACCACGAACAGGACGTCGGACTCCTGCGCGATTTCCCTCACGGCGTCCTGTCGGTTGGTGCTCGCGTAACAGATGTCGTCGGAGCTGGGGCCCCGCAGGGAGGGGAAGCGGGCACGCAGGGCCTCGACGACTTCGGCGGTCTCGTCCACGGCCAGGGTCGTCTGGGTGAGGTAGGAGATCCGTTCGGGGTCCTCGACGCGCAGCCGTGCCACGTCCTCGAGTGTTTCCACCAGGACGGTGCGGTCGGGTGCTTCACCCAGTGTGCCTTCGACCTCTTCGTGTCCGGCGTGTCCCACCAGTACGACGGTGTCGCCGCGTGTGGCGAACCGACGGGCCTCGTTGTGGACCTTGGTGACCAGGGGGCAGGTCGCATCGATCACGTCGAGTCCGCGGTGCTCGGCCTCGGTGCGTACCGCCGGGGAGACCCCGTGTGCGGAGAACACGACCGTGGCGCCGTCGGGTACGGCGTCGAGTTCGTCGACGAACACCGCGCCCTGCTGTTCCAGGGCGGCCACCACGTGCTGATTGTGCACGATCTGTTTACGTACGTGGATCGGTGCTCCTCGTTGCTTCAGGGCGCGTTCCACGATTTCGATGGCTCGGTCCACCCCGGCGCAGAAGGAGCGTGGTGCGGCGAGCAGGACGGTCCGGGGGTGTTCGCACACCGCCAGCCAGGCGTTGACGGCCTCGTGTGCTGTGGTGGTTCCGGTTTCTTCGCGCGCGGCCGCCCCGAGGCCGACCTTTTCTCCGTTGGTGTGCACCAGGGCCACCGGTCCGGTGCTTGCGTCCTTTGATGCATGGTCCGGTGTTCCGGTCCGGAGGGGGCCTTGTGTGGTGTGTGCCCCGCGTCGGTGTATTTCCCCTTCGAGCAGGGTCGCGGCGGGGCAGGGGATTTTTGTTCCGTCCTCGAGCAGCAGGGTGTTGGCCACCAGCACGGTGCCGAGTTCCAGTGGGACGGTGGTGTGTGCGGTGTCGATGCGGGGTTCTTGTGTGGTGGGCATGGGAAATCTCCGGGATCAGTGGGTGCGGTGGACGGCGAATCGGGCCAGGGCCCGGAGTTCTTCGGCCGGTCGCGGGGCCAGGTCGGTGGAGCAGAGCACGTCCAACGCCCGATCCAGCAGTGTGTCGGCCTGCTCTTGGCTCCACCGGCGCCCTCCGGCGGCCTCGACCAGTTCGGCGGCGCGGACGATGTCGGCCTCGGAGAGTTCTCGGTCGTTGAGGTAGAGGTCGGCCAGGGTGTTCCCCGAAGGGGTCTTCGAGGTCAGGGCGGCCACGACCGGTAGGGACTTCTTCCGGCTACGCAGATCGGAATGGATGGGTTTTCCGGTGATGTCGGGCCGCCCCCAGATTCCCAGGAGGTCGTCGATGTGTTGAAAGGCCGTTCCGAAGGATCTACCGAACTCGCGCAGGGGTTCCACACGGTCTTTCCCACCACCGAACGTGGCTCCGACCGCGCAGGCATGCCCCAGCAGGGCGCTGGTCTTGTCCTCGGCCATACGCACGCACTCGTCCAGGTCGACGTCCCACCGACGTTCGAAGTCCAGGTCGTTCTGTTGTCCGCGGACAAGGTCGAACACGGTGGAGCTGAGCATCCTCAGGCCGTCCCTGCTCGCGCCGTGACCGTCTGCGGCGAGCACGTCCATGGCCAGGGTGAGGAGGGCATTACCGGCGAGGATGGCCGTGTTGGCACCGAAAACGGTCCATGCGGTGGGGCGGTGGCGGCGTGTGGTGTCGCCGTCCATGACGTCGTCGTGCAGGAGTGAGAAATTGTGCACCAGTTCGACGGCCACAGCTGCGGGCACCGCCGCGGCGGGTGTGCCACCCACGGCCTCGGCGGCCAACAGCACCAGTGCGGGGCGGATCGCCTTGCCGGAGGTGGTGTGGGTCGGTGCACCGTACTCGTCGTGGTGGCCGAAGTGGTAGGTGACAGCGGGACGCACGGCCGCAGGCAGTCTGTCGATGGCTGCGTGCAGGGCCGGTTCGAAGAGTGCGCGGTTGCGGGCCAGAATCGCATCCGGTCGATGGTTCTGCGTGGTTTCCTCCGTGATGGACATGTGTGCCTCCTCAGCGTGTGATGTCGACGTTCTCCAGGCCTCCAGTGCATCGGGCGCCAGGACGGCCGCCGAGCAACAGGTACCGACGAGGTGGGAGGCAAGGGCTCGTGCGTCGGTGTCCATGAAGTGGGTGTTCGGTCGAGGAGACGACTTCGTCACCGGTTTCTGCACCGTCCAGGTCCCCCCACTGCAGGGAGCGTGGGTCGGGGGGGTTTGTGTTCGTCACTGTCATGGCAAAGTCACCGATCCTGCTGAACGTTGCTGGTCCGGGGGCCGCCCCCCGGGGGTCCAGGGGTGTGGGGGCGGCCCGAGGGGTGGGGTCGGTCAGGGGCCATGGCAAACCCTTGCTCCGATCCCCACGGGGAGGGGGTGCTCAGTCCTCCCGTCCGAGCTCCACGTCCTCCAGGACCCCCAGTGCATGGGGCACCAGAACGACCGCCGAGCAGTAGATGCTGACGAGGTGGCAGATGATCGTCTGCTCGTGGATGTTCCTGAATCGCACGGAGAGTCCTGGCCGGTACTCGTCGGCGGTGGAGGGCCCACTACGCGGCTGGATGTGCTGGGACGGGTTCGTCGTCGCCGGGTTCTGCGCCGCCCAGGTTCTCGGACTCGTCTGCTGCTGCCCGTTGTGCGGTGCAGCGCTCGAATCG
>DXDP01000539.1 GCA_019115445.1 Candidatus Nocardiopsis merdipullorum | reverse complement strand
CCCGATCTTGGACGGGCTCATCGTGGTGTGGCGCAGCACTCTCCACCGGCCGGTGAGTACCGCCATCGCACGCTCGCCGATGCACCGCAGGCCGCGTAGGAGCCGGTTGTGGGCCCGGTCATCGACATGCCGGCGGCGCTCGTCGATCTCGGGTGGACGCTTGATCGGGGTGCGCACACCCACCCCGGCGCCCTCGTAGCCGGGATCGGCCAACACCACCAGCCCCTCGTGGCCTTGTGTAGAAGTAGGAACACGTGCAGGCGTGCGGCGGTGATATCGGCCGTGGATCCGGGCTCGACCTCCGAGACCCACAAAGGTTCTCCACGGGCGTGGGACAGGAACTGGATGTTGCCGCCGTGGCGGTGTTTGTGGCCGCTGTACCAAAGGTCGCTCTCGCCGGTGGGGCCGGGCTCCGCGCAACGGTCACAAGGAAACAGTTTTCCGTCCAGGATCAGGGGGTCTTCGGGGCTCGGACGAGCCTGTTCCAGGACCTTGTACAGGTCGGGGGCCTGGTCGGCCAGCACGTAGACACCCTCCTCGACGTAGCGGTAGCCGGTGGCCCGGCAGATGTGGTTGTCCCTGGCCAGAGCGTCGATGGAGGTGTCATCGCGAAACCACCGCAAGATCAGGACCGCCTGTTTGTAGCAGGTCGGAGAGCGGGTGCCCGCGCGGGTGCCGCGTCGCCGACGTTCGGTGTTCAGCAGGGCTGAAAGGCGCCAAACGGTGCTCTGGTCCACATCGAGGGTGGCAGTACAGGGAACCACGTGGAGCCTTTCATGGTGGTCCGGTGCAGATTCGACACCTCGCCTTCTACCTGGGGCTCCACGTCTGTGTCAGGGGAACGGAAATTCACCCATGGATGCGCCTCTCGTCCTGGTTGTCGCTTCCCTGCTGATCCCCAGTCACTGAGATCACCTCACAGTACCGACATCTTTGTTGCAGGTGCCATTGCTGCTACAGGGGTGACAGGTATTTCGCTTGCTGCAGGTGGGTTCGCTGCGCCGACAACGATATATGCCCTGGGTATGCTTCTACGGACTCGCCGAGAATCCACCGTTGCGGTCCAGGAGGCTTGAATTGATGGAAAGCATGAGTCGGGACGAAGCTCGCCAGGTGATCGTGAATGCACACTTGGGGACAACTGCCTTCGATGCTTCCGATGTCCTCAGGAAAGAAAGGGTGATTCAGCTCGATGGGCTTAGTCGCGTCGAGAAATCCCATCGGCTCACCTGTGCAGCACGGCTCGGCGCCATGGAACCGATTGCCGAGGTGGATCGGCTGCTCTGGTCCGATGGACAAGCGGTATCGTTCGAGACGTATACCCACGCGGCGTGCTTGTTCCCGATCGATGACTGGCCCTTGCTCGACCTTGCACGGCAGAAAGCAAGAGCGCGGAAGGACGCGCCCTCACCAGGAGCTATGGATGCTGTGTTGGAGGTCGTTGCAGACTGCCCGAACGGCGCAACTCGAAGGCAGCTTGAAACGAGCACCGACCGCAGCGAGGGTTGGGGATGGTCCGACCGCAAAAGAGCTGCTGAGCACCTTGTGTGGAGAGGTGAACTCATCTGCTCAACCCGTAGGAGCGGGCGACGCGTGTACGACCTTCCGCAACGACGGCTCCCGGAATCGATCCTGAGGCAGAAGCCGACACAGGACGAAATATTGGAGCGGCTCGTTCACGCTGCATTGGCGGTGCTCGGTGTCGTCACAGCCGACGACATTGCCCATCACTACAACCTGGACCTGGAAAGCGTGTTGAGAGGAATCGAGCTGACGAAAGCTGTTCCGGTTCAGGTCGAAGGTTGGGACACGCGTGCCTATGCTCTACCAGATGCCGACACCACGAAGCGCAGCCACGCCCCCCGTCTTATCGGCCCCTTCGACAATCTGTTGCGCAATCGTGCCAGAGCGTTGCGAGTCTTCGATTTCGACTACACCTTCGAGGCATACAAACCGGCCCGATCTCGTGTCTATGGCCCCTATGCAATGGTGGTGCTCGACCAGAACAGATTTATCGGTCGTGTCGACGCGCAACGTATCGGAAAAGACCTTTCTTTCCTGGAAATCTTTCCCGAACCCATTGAAGACCCGGGGAAAGTTACTGACGCCGCCAAGTCAGCGGGGGAAACCCTCGCCACACAGTTGGGTGGGGCACTGGAGTTCAGCGTCAGCGTGTCCGAACGGGCCATCTCGGGCCTGACCGATGCAGCTACCGGGCGTATGAGCGATTGAAAGAACCCGCCATGTGCGTGGCATCGGCCAAACAGGGCGTAAGGCATGTGGGATTCGTGCCGGCCTTGCTGAACTTCTACACCGGTCCCCAACGGTTGGTGCAGATGCTCGCCTGACTGTGGCGTACTTCGGTGAGCAACGCCGTTGTTTTTAGGGTGTTGGGGCTGGTCACAGGACCAGGGCCCCGGCAAAGTCAGGTCTGTAGGAGTCTGAGAGGGCGGGTCTCCTCGCGGATCATGTGACGGTTGGCCTGGGCGATGTTGTCGAACCCGGCCGCTCGATCTTCGCCTGTTTTTTCCGGCTGTTGGAGGTTGTGGTCAAGGCCCGTAAGATCCCCGCCACCCTGGCCTGTGGCGTGCGGGTGAGCAGCGGTGAGCACGAGGCTGGTCGGCAGGTGGCCATCCCGGTGCAGTTCCTGCGGGCGGTCCTGCGGCTGCAGGAGTCTTTCGGGCAGGGGGTTCGTTCTGGTGCTGATGAACGGCTACCGGGGCGCGTTGGTCGGAACTGGTGGAGCTGAGACCGCACGACCACCTCTTCAGTGGCCCTCAAGGGTGGTCTGCTGCGGCGGGGTAACCTCCGTGCCCGGATCTGGTGACCGGCCTGGGACGGTGACCCGCGTAGCGAGGAGGCCCGGTGGCGGCGTCCGCTGTTGCCGCACTTCACATTCAACGAGGGCCGCCATACCCACCGCACCTGATTGGCCGAGGACGAGATCCCCGAGGTGGCCCGTGCTGCTCGGTTGGGGCACCGGGCGTCGGGCATGGCCCGGGTCCATGAACATGTCACTGTGGAGATGAAGCGGCGTGTACTCAACGTTCTCGAAAACCGGTGACGGGGGAGTGTGGCGGCTCTCACGATTCGGGAGCGGGAACGGCTCTCCGCTGCGGCGCCGGTCCTCGAAGCGCACTACCGTGGAGACAGAGAAAACGGGCTCCCGGAGGAGCCC
>DXDP01000538.1 GCA_019115445.1 Candidatus Nocardiopsis merdipullorum | reverse complement strand
CGGGTCGGAGGCGATCAGGTCGGTGCTCAGGTCCGCCCGGAGCACGCGCGGGTGACGCAGCAGTCGACGCAGGTAGGCGGTGTTGGTCACACAACCCAGCAGGGTGTACGAGGCGAGCGCGGCGTCCATCCGGGCCAGGGCCCGGGGCCGGTCCGTGCCCCAGGTGATGACCTTGGCCAACAGAGGATCGAAGTCCGAAGTGATCGTCCCACCCTCGACGATCCCGGAGTCCACACGCACGTGGGGGCCCCAGGGTTCGGACAGGCTCAGGACGGGACCACCCGAGGGAAGGAAACCACGGTCGGCGTCCTCGGCGTAGATGCGTGACTCCACCGCGTGCCCGACCCAGGACACCTCGGACTGGGTGAAGGGAAGCTCCTCCCCGTAAGCCACGCGCACCTGGAGTTCCACCAGGTCCACACCGCGCTCACCGCGTACCGCGACGACTTCCTCGGTGACCGGGTGCTCCACCTGGAGTCGTGTGTTCATCTCCAGGAAGGAGAACGACAGTTCCCCGTCCGGGCCGGTTTCGGCGATGAATTCCACCGTGCCGGCACCCACGTACCCGCAGGAACGCGCGGCGGCCACGGCGGCCTCACCCATGACCCGGCGTTGGGCGTCGGTGAGCAGGGCCGAAGGGGCCTCCTCCACCACTTTCTGGTGGCGGCGTTGCAGGCTGCACTCACGTTCGCCCAGGTGCAGGATGTTGCCGTGGGTGTCGGCCATGACCTGTACCTCGATGTGACGTGGGCGCTGGATCAGTTGCTCCACCAACAGGGTGGCATCCCCGAAGGAGGCCAGGGCCTCGCGTCTGGCGGACGCGGCGTCCACGAGCAGGGTGTCGGGGGAGTGTACGGCCCGCATGCCCTTGCCACCGCCTCCCGCGGAGGGCTTGATGAGCAGGGGGTAGCCGGTCTTCTCGGCGGCGCGGAGCAGCTCGTCGTCGCTCAGGGGTTGTCCGGGTTCTTCGGTGAATCCGCTCAGTACGGGCACCCCGGCGGCGGCCACGGTGTCCTTGGCGCGGATCTTGTCCCCCATGGCTTCGATCGCAAGGGCCGGTGGGCCGATGAAGACCAGCCCTGCGTCGGTGCAGGCGCGGGCGAAGTCGGCGTTCTCCGACAGGAACCCGTAGCCGGGGTGCACGCCGGTGGCCGCGCAGTCCACGGCCAGGGCCAGGATCGCCTCGGCGTCCAGGTAGTGCTCCACCCGTAGTGCCACGTCGGCGGCGAGGGTGTGTGGGGCCTTGGCGTCGGCGTCGGTGTACACGGTGGCCGGGCTGATGCCCATGTGGCGCAGGGTGCGCATGATGCGCAGCGCGATCTCACCCCGGTTGGCGACCAGGACGCGTGTGGGCATGTGTGTGCCCGAGATCTTGCGTGATGTCGTGGTCAAGGGTTCCTCACATCCGGAAGATGCCGTAGCTCACCGGCTCCAGGGGGGTGTGGTGGGCGGCGGACAGGGCCATGGCGAGCACGTCGCGGGTGTCGACGGGGTCGATCACACCGTCGTCCCACAATCGTGCGGTGGAGTAGTAGGGGCTGCCCTGCTCCTCGTACTGGTCGCGGATGGGGGCCTTGAAGGCCTCCTCGTCCTCGGTCGACCATTCCTCGCCGCGTGCGGCCATCTGGTCGCGGCGTACCGTGGACAGCACGGAGGCGGCCTGCTCACCACCCATGACGGAGATGCGGGCGTTGGGCCACATCCACAGGAACCGGGGAGAGTAGGCGCGGCCGCACATCGAGTAGTTGCCTGCGCCGAAGGACCCGCCGATCACCACGGTGAACTTGGGAACGCGGGCACAGGCCACGGCGGTGACCATCTTGGCTCCGTGTTTGGCGATTCCGCCGGCCTCGTAGTCACGGCCGACCATGAACCCGGAGATGTTTTGCAAGAACACCAGTGGGGTGGAACGGCGGTCGCACAGTTCGACGAAGTGGGCACCTTTGAGTGCGGACTCGGCGAACAGGATGCCGTTGTTGGCGATGATCCCCACCGGGTGGCCGTTGATGTGGGCGAACCCGGTGACCAGGGTGGTGCCGTACTCGGCCTTGAACTCGGTGAACTCGCTGCCGTCGACGATGCGGCCGATCACCTCGCGTACGTCGTAGGGGGTGCGGGTGTCGCGTGGGATGACCCCGTACAGCTCCTGGGGATCGAGCTCGGGTGGGCGCGGTGTGCGGGTCTTCCAGGCCGGTGGGTCGAGCGGGCCGAGGGTGTCGGTGATCTGTCGCACCTTGGTCAGGGCGTCGGCGTCGTCGTCGGCCAGGTGATCGGTCACCCCGGACACCCGTGAGTGCAGGTCACCGCCGCCCAGTTCCTCGGCCGTGACGACCTCTCCGGTGGCGGCCTTCACCAGAGGAGGCCCGCCCAGGAAGATGGTGCCCTGATCACGGACGATGACGGCTTCGTCGCTCATGGCGGGTACGTAGGCGCCTCCGGCGGTGCAAGAACCCAGGACCGCGGCGATCTGCGGGACACCTTTTTGCGACATGGTGGCCTGGTTGTAGAAGATGCGGCCGAAGTGTTCCCGGTCGGGGAAGACCTCGTCCTGCATGGGCAGGAAGGCGCCACCGGAGTCGGCGAGGTAGATACAGGGGAGCCGGTTGTGCAGCGCGACCTCTTGGGCGCGCAGATGCTTTTTGACCGTCATCGGGTAGTAGCTGCCGCCTTTGACCGTGGCGTCGTTGGCGACCACGACGACGGCTCTGCCCGCGACCCTGCCCACCCCGGCGATCATTCCGGCCCCGGGTGCGTCGTGGCCGTCCTTGCCGTAGAGGCCGTGTGCGGCCAGGGGTGCGATCTCCAGGAAGGGGGATCCGGGGTCGAGGAGAAGATCGACACGGTCACGGGGGAGGAGTTTGCCGCGTGCGACGTGTCGTTCCCGGGTCTTTTCCGGGCCGCCCAGGGCCGCGATCGTGATCCGATCGCGCAGCTCTTGGGCGAGGGCGCGGTTCGCCGTCTCGTTGGCGGCGAACGCGGGCCCGGCGGTGTCCACCGCCGAACCGAGCACAAAAGCCCTGCTCATGGTGTCCTCTCGTGGAGGGGGTGTTGATGTCCACCAACATCGGTGATGTTAATGATTACTAACATGACTGTCCAGGGTCGATGGTGGCCCGGGTCACCGAAGTGGTTGTCGTGGAGAGGGCGAGCATGGCGTCCAGGTCGGTGGGTGAGCGTCGCTCGGCGATCCTGACCGCGGCGGCGGAACTCTTCGCCGAACGTGGTTTTCGTGGGGTGACCATCGAGGACCTCGGTCGTGCGGTCGGCACGACCGGTCCTGCGTTGTACCGGCACTTTTCGGGCAAGGAGGCTCTTTTGGGGGAGGTCCTTGTGGAGGTCAGTGCCCGGTTGGCCCACCGTGGTGGGGAGGTGGTGGCCCGGGCCGAGAACGCGCGAGAGGCACTGGATTTGCTTTTGCGTGAGCACATAGCCTTCGCACTGGACGAACCCGCACTCATCACCGTGCACGATCGGGAGCTCGGCAACCTCGCCCCCGCGGCCCGACGTCGGGTGCGCCGGCTCCAGCGCGGTTATGTGGAGGAATGGGTCCAGGTCCTGGCCGTACTGCGTCCCGGTGTCTCCCGCCCGGAGTTGCGTGCGACCGTGCACGCCTCCTTCGGTCTGCTCAACTCCACCCCGCACAGTCGTGGTGCGCTGCCCCGAGCTCGGATGGCGGAGTTGCTCCTGGACATGGGGCGCGCCGCCCTGACCGCACCGGAGGGATACAAGGACGACATCGATCGTCGGTGAAGTGTCAATGCCGGGCAAAGCCCCTCGTGACGTTCCGCGTGTGAAGAAGATGACCAACCGGGCCACTCGTACATTGGTTCGCGGTGGGTAGGGCTGTGACCACGGCCCACAGGGGTCACAGCTGTCCCGCACCACGACACGTTAGGAGCGGTGTACATATGTCTCGGCCTCGGATCGTGGTGGTAGGCGCGGGTTTTGGTGGTATTCACACCCTGCGCCACCTCGAACGCCGTATCCCGGAGGGAGCGGCGGACATAGCTCTTGTCGCACCGCACGACTACATGCTCTACAGCCCGTTGCTGCCTCAGGTGGCCTCCGGGATGCTCACACCGCAGTCGGTGGCCATGTCCGTGCATCGGCTGACCAAGAAGACTCGATTCATCCCTGGATACGCGGTGGGGGTCGACACCCATCACCGTACGATCATCGTCCGTAGTTCCACGGGAGAGTTGATCCCGTGCAAGTACGACCGCCTGGTCCTTGCCCCGGGTGGACTCACCCGGGCCTTCGACATCCCGGGGTTGACCGAGCACGCCTTCGGAAACAAGACCCTTGCCGAG
>DXDP01000537.1 GCA_019115445.1 Candidatus Nocardiopsis merdipullorum | reverse complement strand
GATGTTGAACGGGGACAGTGCGGCGAGGAAGCGTGTACGTTCCTCCAGTTCTTCTTGGGAGAAGGGGGCGATCCCCCAGGTGTCGGAGAACATCGGTCCGCCCTCGGGGGCTGGGCTCGACCGTCGTTCTTCCACCCCTGTCCGGCGCCGTGGGCGCGCTGTCCCACCACGGACCGAGGACCGTTCCGCCTTGTCCGTGAAGGTGGGGGCGTCTTCCTCGGGCCGGTCCCGAAACGGTGTTTCTCCTGCCGGGAAGTCACCGTGGCGCTTCCGGGTCGCCGTGTCGGTGGCGTGCTTCATCACCGCGGCCAGATGTACGGCGTCGGCCAGGTCGGTCGCGGTGAGGCCGTACTCTCCCAGCCCCACCTTCGACCGCTCTTCGTCACCGGGTCCCCTTGCGGCCCCCGAAGGACCTGTCCTGCTCATCCTGGCGTTTCCGTGAGCCGGTGCCAGAGGATCTCGGCCAGGTGGTCGACCTGCTCAGGGGTGGGACCATGCCCCGAACGATCGACCTTGCAGAGCAGGTGGACGGCGTTCAGCAACTGGTCGAGTGCGAGCCGGTCCCCGTGCATACCGGAGTCGAGGAACTTGGTGACCAGGTCGTGTGTGCCGGTGGGGAGCTCGCCGTCGAAGTGTCCGGCCACGGCCGCCAGCAGTTCGGGCTCCTGGGGGAGTCCCATCTGCACGGGGATACAGCGACGCAGGAACGCGGGCGGCAGGTCACGATCGTTGTTACAGGTCAGCACGATGATGGGGAAGGCCGAGCACAGCACCGTGCCCCGCTCCACGGACACCGTCCGTCCGAAGTCGTCCGTGGAGACCTCGACGGTTTCTGCGACACCGGCCAACCGGGCCAGCTCGGGGACGTGGTAACCACCGCTCTCGAACAGGTCGAGCAGATCCCCGGACAGATCGAAGTCCCCGAGGTCGAAATCGTCGATGAGCAGGACCCTGGGCAACTGTGTGGGCAGGAAGGCCGTACCCAACGGGCCCAGGGTGAGGTAGCGGCCGATGGACCTGGCACTGCTGCTGATGTGTGCCTCCGTCCCCTCGTTCTCTCCCGAGTGCGGGTGTCGGCCGGCTTCACCCCGGACGCGGGCACGCGCGTTCTCCAGGTTGAGGTCGTGGATCTGAGTGAGGGGATCATAGGTGTAGAGGCCTTCCTCCACGGTGGATCTGCTCGTCACCGGCCAGCGCAGGACACGTCCCAGCTCCAGTTCTCGGGAGATCTGGTGGGCGAGGCTGGACTTGCCGACCCCGGGGGGTCCCACGAGAAGCAGCGGGCGCCGCAGCAGGATGGCGGCGTTGACCTTGTCGAGCAGTTCCTTGCGTTCGGGCCCCAGTGGGATGGCAAAACCCCTGGTGCGTACCGGACCGAGGTAGCGGCCACTGAGCTCGTCCGCGGGTGGGTCGGCAGATTCCGGGGTGCCGCCGAAGGTCCGCCACTGCGGTGGCGGGGGTAACTGGGTCGTCAGGTCCAGGTGGGGGCGAGGCCGGCCGGTCCCGTGGAAGATCCACCACTCCGGCACGTCCGACCCAGGACCGGTCGACTCTGATTCGGCTGGTGTGGTCATGGAGGTGTCCTTCGAGCCGCGCCCGGCGGGGGCTATCGGATGCTGTCTGTGGACATCGGAGGAGAAACGGGCAGAACCGGAAGTGTGTCGTGGTACATGACTGCGATCTCGAAGCTTTCCTCGATGTACCCGGAATCACTCGGTGACACTCTTCCTGAGCGGGAAAGGAGTAGGTCACGCGGAAGGTTTTCGATGTCGTCCGACGACACGATCACCTCTCGTTCCTCCTGTATCGGGCTCAGCCAGTCACCCACCGCACGAGCACCACTTCCGGAGTGCCAGATGATCACCGGAACACCGCTCCTCACCGCCCACATCACGCTGAGAAATGTCTGGTCAAGATCTCCTGGAACGGACAGTCCGATAACCGTTCTATCGTCCAGTCCTTTGGCGATGAGTCTCTCGTCCAATTCAGCGGTGCGGAAGAGATCGAAAACCTTTCCCCGACGCTCTCGGGCGAGAAGGGACCAACGGCCCGCGAATCGCTCCTGGACACGCCTGACCTCGGCCCTTTGCCTGTCGAGGACATCCTCCGCCCGGTAGACCACCTCGGTCACTGCGCCCAGAAGACGGCCACCCCGTGTCCGCCCGCTCTGCCAACGCTCGGCACGGACCTCCGCGATCAGGTCCAGGGGCGCCACCAGCTCGACTCTGGTCCCTCGATGGTGGGCGGCGGCGGAATCCTCCAACATCATGTCGAGCCGCGAACCCACCCGAAGACCGATCTCGTCGGAGGCCACGTCACGGTCCAGCCAATGCGCCCGAAAGTCCGGTGCGTCACCGCGCCCCCTGCTGAGCACCGTCCAGCTCTCCAGGTCGAAACGGTCGGCCCGACTGCGGCTCACCCGTACGACAAGACGGGCGGGCAGATTCTCCGGGGGCGTCGGCGGTAGTGCCTCGGCCGGATCCGCCCTCCCCCAACGGGAAAGCAGATCGCAGCATCCCAGGCGAGGAAAGACCCGGGCCACCAACGCACAGAACCGTGCCGTCGGTGGTGGATCCTGGATCGCGGGGAGTTCGGCCAGACCCACCAGCGCATCCCACAGTGTCTCGGGTGGGGGCAGATCGCCTCCACGGCTCCCGTGGGAAGCCCTGATCGCGCGGTAGCCGTCCCGGGTCTCTCCCTCACAAGGGATCAGCACCAGGTCTTGGCGCACCGCCGCCAGATCCCCGCGCACGGTCTCCGGCTCCGGGCCCGTCTCCCGGGTGAGTACCGGGCCCAACAACTGTTCCTCTTCCTCACGGACACGCGCGGCAGCCTCCTCGGCGAAGGCCTGTGCCTGGACGCTCCCGCCGTCCCGCCTGAGCACCCAACGGGTGAGGTGGAGAAATCTGCGGCGTCTGGCGCAGGCGGAAACGAGCTGCAGGGCGAAGCGGTAGGCAGGTCCGGTGTTGACCTCTTGTCGTATGCGAGTGGGAAAGCAGTGCAGCAGATCCCGCTGCCCCTCCGCGTCCTGGACATAGGAGATCTCGCACAGGGCATCCGCCAGACTCTCGTGCTCCTCCGGCGTCACGGCACCCCCCCGGGCGTATTGCCGAGGGTCGCCCTCTGTGAGGGGACCCTCGTCCTCTGCGGTCTCTAGGGTTTCGGCGCTCACTCCTCCACGCACTCCAGCAGGGGACTTGCGGTTTCCCTGACCCGTTGTACGGGCACGCTCGCCTCCTCCCAGGTCTCCAGAAGGTCCAGGACCTCGCCGAGGACGGCGAAGTCGCGATGTGCTCTGAACACCAGGTCGCAGGAGAAGACGAGCGCCGAAGCCGCCACGTTCACCCTTCGGCGTAAGCGAGGATCGAGTTGCCGTACGAAGAGGTCACGGCTCTCCCTCATGGCAACGGTGTCCAGATCGGCCACGGCCGTCCCGAGCTCGTGGAGAAGTGCCTTCTCCGATTCTTCAGAACCTGGGGGACGGGTGGGGGTGCTCGGCCACACGGTGGGGATTTCCGTCAACGGCACCATCCAGACCGTCCTTCCCCGGTGGGCCGCCTTGCGGACGATCCCGAGCAGGGCGCCGCTGTCCTCGTCTCGAACACCGCTGCCGCTGAACCCTGGCACCACCCCGACGGGGGATTCGGGGTCGGTCTGGATCTGGACGTATTCGGTGTGTTCACCACCGTGTCCCTGGATCGTTCCGGAGATCCAGTGTCCGGCGGGCGCTTGGGGGAAGCCCATGATCCGTACCCGCCGGCCGTGGGGGAGCAGGTGTCCCGGGGCGGCGATCCCGACCGGGGCAGGGGTGGCCAGACGAAGGACCGCCACGTCCCAGGGTGGAGCGTCCTTCCACCACCATCCCCCTTCGACCACGGTGGCCTCGGTGGACCATCGGGTCGCCCCCGGCGGCAATTCCACTCTCACTCCGGCTCCGGGGCCTTCCTCTCCCGAGGCTCTGACGACCACGTGGGCACACGTGAGTGCGTGAAGTCGTGAAACCAGAACTGCGGCTCCTCGGAGAACTCCGCCGTCCCGGTCGGTGATCCTCAACTGCCAATCGTATGTGCTGTTGTACTGGGCGGATATGGACACAACTCTCCTGCTTCCGGAGGGTGGGAGCCGTGAATTGGGGGGACGGACCCAGGAGACTCGGCTCCGAACAACACCACGTAGAAACTTTCGATTCTACTTATTTACCCCCAAAACATCAGAGTCACCATCTGGTGCCGCCCAGATCGGGAATATTTTGTTGTACGAATTGTGACGTATGTGACCACCGCAGCCATGAAAACCACTCGGTCTCTCCGGAGAACACAAACGGGCCGGGACCGTGCGTTTTCGGTTCCACACGGCCCCGGCCCGTATCGGCTCCGAGGAAGGTCGTGGTGTCAGGCGGAGGCGGGAACGGGGGCCGACCCCTGCCTGTGTCCCCTGCCCCAGGGCAGGAGACGGTC
The DNA here is from genome assembly GCA_019115445.1 of Candidatus Nocardiopsis merdipullorum. Lineage (GTDB taxonomy): Bacteria > Actinomycetota > Actinomycetes > Streptosporangiales > Streptosporangiaceae > Nocardiopsis > Nocardiopsis merdipullorum. Next base: position 3,659 of record DXDP01000537.1, on the reverse strand, counting down.
GATGCAGTAGCGCCCGCCCGAGAAGCCCAGAGCGAGCGCGGAAACCCCAAGGACCAGAAGAATCTCGTAACCACCGACCAGGGGGTCACCGATGTGCGCGAAGTAGTAGGCGGCGCCCATCATCCCGGCCAGGGCCACACCGACCGGCGGCAACAAGAAGCCCGCGATCAGCGCGACCCCTCCCCCGGTCTCGACCACCACGGCCGTGGCCACGGCGATTTCGGGGAGCGGGACGCCGAGAGCGCCGAAGGCTGCCACGGTGGCTGGGAAGTCGGCCGCCTTGGGCAACCCGTGGGCGATGAAGACCGAACCCACGACGACGCGGGCGAACAGTGTGACGAGGTCACTGATTTTGGACATGGGTGGCGACTGAGGCAACGAAAGCTCCTTGTGTCGACGAGCGGGGGGACGTCCGAACAGGCTGTTCCGCCTCAAGCTTCAGGAAACAACCTTTCCAGTTAACTTGGACAGTAGTTCCTTACTCGCCGGTCGCCTAGATGTACTGAGCACAAAAAACAGGTACGCCCAGATCGTTGTCCGCCCCGTGGCCGAGGGTGTTCGACCGTGTCCGCCCGGTGCCACCCTCCCCCGGAACCACCGGCACCGTCGACCTCCTTCTCGGTGGGATCGGACTTCTACCGAGAACAAGGCTCATGAATGAGCATCCACGACCGAGAAGAATGGGGCGAGGCCGAACCTCCTGGGGATATGACCGATAAAATGGTGTACCCGTCCCGGGCGAGCATGGTGGGTCCGATGGTGGTGACTGACGCCGGTGGCAGTGGCATGCGCCTGAACAGGGTGGGTGTGGTGGCCGCGTCGTTGCTGAATCTTGTGTTGTTTTCTGGTGGGCTCCGTTGTGATTGTTTTTCTTGGAAATCTCTCCAGATGTGGTCGAGGACTGTTGGCCCTTGCCGTACTGATCTTTGCGGTTGGTTGCTCCGATACCGACAACGAGCAGCCCCCGGATGCAGCAGAAACGAAGAGCCCGGAGGAGTACATCCCACGCCTGTGGGTGATCGGTACGGCTCGAGTTCATGTTCTTGGGCAGATGTTCGAGGTGGACCAGGAGAGCGTGGCCGTACTCGGCGGTTCCGAGTATCCGTTCACGGAGTACGGCGAGCAGAAGTGGAAGACCAACATCGACTTCTTCCTGGACTCCGGTCTGCTTCGGAAGGTGGACGGTGGCTACGAGGTGGACACTTCGTTGAGCCCCTTCGAGGCCGGGCAGAACCTCTTGCTGGGTGGAGACGAGATGGGTGGCGCGTTGGGCGACACTCTGAGGGCCAGTCCGGTGACCTGGTGCGGTGAGGAAAGGAACGGGGACGTCCTTGCTCAGGAATATTACGAGGACCATTACGGGGACTTCGACTCCCGAGAGGAGTACGCCGCGAGCATCGAGGAGTACGTGAAGTGCGAGGCAGCACAGTAGTGCTGTGCCAGAGCCGGTCCGACGGTGGTGGCAGTCCGAAGGGACGGCTCTGACGTTGCCCGATGCTCCGGTGACGGCCTTGGTTCCCGGCGCGGTGGTGATCACCGAGGAGAGCTCGGCCCCCTGGACCGTGGCCGGCCTGACCTGACCCACGAACCCGGCAAAGAGCGACCGTGGAAGGCCGAGTGCTTCACATCACCCGGAATTCCGTAAAATTCTTCCGCGGATCCGCGACCGTGCGCACTGTTCGGTGCCGAGGGGGAGTAGAGTTCCCACACGCGGACAGTACGATGCCCCCGGCATCCACCCGTTCTCCCGGAGCACTCCGAGGCTCGGCTTCTCGCCGCCGTCCTCGCCGTATTCGCGGGTTTTCCGACCGCCCCTGCTCCGGGGCTGCGATCTTCCACGTGCACGGCAGCACGTCCCGCCGGGGTCACCGTCTCTCCTTCAAGACTCAAGACAGACCCAGGGACTCCCCATGGCTCATTACCGTGTCCAGTTCAAGGACGGCTCTTCCCAAACTCTCCGGGCGATGCGTGTACGCACCGACGCCCACAGCCTTTATCTGGAAGAACGTGCTGCAGGTGATTGGCGCGAAGTGTTCTCCAACCCGCTCGAGGAGGTGGAACGTATCCAGCGCCGCTTCACCGAGAACAACGGCACCTGGACCTGGCACCAGGAGCGCCTGCCCGCCCCTGTCGGGGGAACCCGCTCTCAGTGAGGTGCACCACCGTGTCGAGGGGTGTCCCGGCACCGCTCCGGGGCGGGCCGGATCGCCCTGTACAAGACGTGTCCGTTGTGTTCATGGAGATGGACGGGGCCGAACTCTCGATACGGTGGTCGACACGGGCCACCTCACCCCCACCCACGGGCCCGTAGTACCCCTTCGGGTACGGCGAAGTGGAGAACGGCATGAGCGAAGCGACCCCGGAATCGGAAGCCGCGAAGACCGAGGCCCCCGGACGACACAAGCGGACCAACCGACGTGAGCAGATTCTGCGCACCGCCGCCGACGCGTTCGCCACACAGGGTTTCCACAACACCTCCCTGGCCGACATCGCCGCGATGCTCAACATCACCCCGGCCGGGGTCCTGCACCACTTCGGTTCCAAGACCGACCTGCTCACCGCGGTCCTGGAACTGCGTGACGACGCCGAACCGGCCCCCGAGGGCGGTCGGATGCTCGATCACCTGATCGCCACGGTCGAGCGCAACGCCGAACGCCCCGGGACCACTCAGCTGTACGCGGTGCTGTCCGCGGAGAGCGCCACCGCGGATCATCCCGCCCAGGAATGGTTCCGACACCGTTACACGGTGCTCCGCCGAAGGATCGCCGGCGCTGTCCTCGAACGACTCGATCCCGAGTCCGGTGACCACTCCCGAATCGATGACGCGGCCGCGGCCGTGATAGCCGCCATGGACGGGCTCCAGGTGCAGTGGCTCTTGGATCCGGAGGCCGTGGACATGCCTGCCGTGACCGAACTGGTCATCGATGCAGTCGTGGCTCGCCTGTCCCAGGGGACCCACTAGTTTGCGTCAGGCAGCTCATTTGCCCGAGGTCTGCGAAAAACCCTCTGGGGTGGAGGAAGGCACCGGAGACCGGTCGATCAGTCGGGCAAGACGTTCCAGCACGGTATCGGCCAGGGCACGAAGCTCCTGCTCCTGCGCTGCCTCGACCTTCTCCACGAGTTGCCCGTACAGGTGCCTCCCCTGCCGGGAGACATGCAGGACGACACGTCTGCGGTCGATGTCGTCGATGTCTCGGTGGGCCAGGTCCTCGGTGACCAGGTGGTCGGCGACCCGGGTGGCCGTGGCCCCCGCCAGGCTCAGCTCCCCACAGAGTGTCGACATCGCCAGCGGGCCGCGGATCGCGAGCAGCTCCAACATTCGCCACTGATCCACGGTCAATCGGTGTTCGTGCACCACCGAGGCGGCACCCTGGTCCACCAGGGCCGCTGCTCTGCGCAGCAGTAGTGGGTCCAGTCCACCGCGGGTGCTCTCTGGGGCCATGTCGCTTCGCTCTTCCCGTCCTTTACTCACATTCTACTCATTTGAGAAATTTCTCTTCGGTAGCGGATACAGCACCTACGCCCCTTGACCGTGGTGATTCACCGCTCAGAGGGACTTGGCAGGAAAGCGCTTACCTTCTAGGGTGGATCGCCCCGCTCAATGAGGAGGCACAACCATGGCCAACCCCCCACCCCCCGGACCACGGAAAAGAACCCTG
>DXDP01000536.1 GCA_019115445.1 Candidatus Nocardiopsis merdipullorum | reverse complement strand
CAGGTACTCCGTGACTACCTGGACTAGTGCGTGTGCTTTGCGGGAAATCGGCCCGCCCGTCGCCCGCCATCACCCCCGACGACGGGCGTGCTGACGCGTGGCGGTGCTTCCTGGACCCGCCGGGCAACTGTGGTCGCGCCGTTGTGCAGCACGGCCGAGTATGAACCGCGCACACGATGGTCCCGTCGATCCTGCGAGGCGGTGCATCGTGGGAAAGACCAGTCGCTCAGCCCTTCCGAAACCTTCGAAAAATACTTCCGGTCCGCTTCCCCGGTGGTGAGACGGACCGAAGAGACCGTACGTCGTGCCGCCCCTGTTCCGCCCTCGAGGCCCAGGGGCGGCATGCCGCATTTCGGGCCGGGTGGACGTGGCCCGAAGTGATCATCCGTTCATCCATCCGATGACTTTCATCGTGACGTACGTACTGTAGGAACGACATAAAGTCTCGAAACCGGATAGTTACCTGACAAGGGTGCGGCAACTTCTCGCTCCGGTCTTCTCAGGCATTCATCACCGGGTGTGTGATGCTTGACAGCGGGTGGGGGAACCACGAAAGCATGGCCGCATGATTGTTGCATTTTCGGTTGCTCCGCTCGGTACCGGTGAGTCCGTCACTCCCGCCGTGGCACGCGCTGTCGAAGTGGTTCGGGAAAGTGGACTGCCCAACGAGACCTCGTCGATGTTCACCACCGTCGAAGGTGAGTGGGACGAAGTGATGGCCGTGGTCAAACGCGCCGTGGACGCCGCGGGACAAGGGGCCGGAAGGGTCAGCATGACACTGAAGGCCGATATACGGGAAGGCGTTTCCGACGGAATGCACAGCAAGGTCGAAGCGGTCGAAAGGGAACTCGGGAGCTGAGCCCGACCACTCAATCCTGAACCACCACGTCCAGGGAACGCTCGGACAGTTCCACCGTGTGCCCCAGGTCACGCAGCGCGTCCGCGAGTTGGGCGGGCGTCGCTGCGTTCACGTTCTCCCGCAGAAGAGATCTGGCGATGTCACCGCGTGTGGCCTTTGCCATGTGGCTGACCACCGAGCGACGCCTCTCGCCGTCGACGACACGTTCGCGCAACACACGTACAGAAAGTGCCGAGGGGCTTTTGAAGGCCGCCGCACAGGCCGAGGATCGGCAGTCCACCAACAGGTGGCCTTCGGTGAATTCGTCCAGGACGTTCTTGGCCGCCCGACGCCAATATGCGCCCAACCCTCCCAACGGAGGTAGTTTCCTGCCCATGGACAGGCGGTAGGGCGGGATCCGGTCGTCGGGGCTCACCACTCCCCACAAGGCGGAGAAGATCAGGACACGTTCGGTGTGGGGCAGGTCCGCCAGGCCCAGGCGGTCGTAGAGCACACCGGTGTACAGGTTGTCTGCGCGCAGGGCCGGGGAGCTGGTCAAGGAGAGGTTCGACTTGATCTCCTCCGTCTGGGAGGCCGACAGTCCGAGAACTTCTCGGGCCGTGTCCTCGGGCCCCGAACACACGTCGACGAGTTCTTCCATGACCTCCTGCCGGGCCGGGTTCAACTCCGGCAACGTCAGTGTCTCCAGAGCCAAGGGGTGCCCTTCTTCGGAGGTGGCCTTGCCCTCGGACGGCGGAAGCAGGATGAGCATGTGGGGGTCTCCACAAGGACGCGGGTGGATGGGCCCGTCCATGCTATGACGTTGTCCGAATCGTCGACTCTGTGTGTGGGCATGACGACGGCGGCGGACCCTCGGGGGGACCGCCGCCGTCACAAGCTTGTTCTGTTGTGTATGTGTGGCCATGGACGTCACCCCGGCCGTGCCGTGGCTAACGCTCGTCTGTGGCGTTCTTGCTCTCGTGGAGCTTGTCGGTCTCGTCCTGGATGTTCGTGGCGATCTTACGGATCGAGTCGTCGTGCTTGCGCATGTGGTGCGCACAGAACAGAAGCTCGCCGCCGGAGTTCAGCAGCACCCGAACGTAAGCCTGTGCACCACAGCGGTCGCAACGGTCGGCAGCCGTCAGCGGCTGGGTGGGGGCAAGGGTTCCAGTCACTTCGCCATCCTCAATACTCGGCGTTAGTCACCTCTGACAACATTTAACCCGCCTCGGACGTTCCCAACCTGATCCCCTGTACGCCGACAGCGGAATCTGTTTTACCAGCGCCGGAACGCTCCGGTTCGGAGCACTCTGTTGTTTGTCGCATTCGATGTACCTTTCCCATGTGGTGGCGTTCTCCGAAAACGGGAGTGTCCAGGTCGCGCACACCGAAGGTGGTAGTCTCGCGCGGGGCAGGGCCCATCCGATCGCAGATCGAGCTGTGTCAACGGAGTCAGGGCCGTGCGATGATGCCGCACCTCTTCCGTACACCCGTGAACGAGTGAGGAAGAGTCGCCCTTCGGCGCTGCCCCCACCCCGCATCGTCAGTGCGGCGCGATACAAAGGGCACGCACCGCAACTGGACCCTGATGGCCCTCAAGACGCAGGAGATGTCCGAGTGACTGCCTTGACCGCAGCCGTCCACGACCCCGAGGACTATTCCGCCCGGCACCTGTCGGTCCTCGAAGGTCTTGAGGCGGTGCGTAAACGGCCGGGCATGTACATCGGATCCACCGACAGCCGCGGTCTGACCCACTGCATGTGGGAGATCATCGACAACTCCGTCGACGAGGCACTCGGTGGTCATTGCAACCGTATCGACGTCACTCTCCACACCGACGGTTCGGTGTCGGTGGCCGACGACGGACGTGGCATTCCGGTGGACACCGAACCCAGCTCAGGCCTGTCCGGTGTCGAGCTGGTCATGACCAAGCTCCACGCCGGCGGCAAGTTCGGTTCCGGTTCCTACACCGCCTCGGGAGGGCTGCACGGGGTCGGTGCCTCGGTGGTCAACGCCTTGTCCGCACGATTGGACGTGGAGATCGACCGCCAGGGCCACACCCACGCGATCAGTTTCTGTCGCGGTATGGCCGGGCGCTTCGAGGATTCCGGTCCCGACGCGAAATTCACCGAAGGCTCGGGGCTGGAACAGATCCGCAAGATCGCCAAGAAGAAAACCGGAACCCGTATCCGGTTCTGGCCGGACATGCAGATCTTCCTCAAGGACGCCGAGGTCGCCCGCGAGTCCCTGGTGGAGCGGGCACGACAGACCGCGTTCCTCATCCCCGGACTGACCATCGCGGTGCGTGATGAGCGCACCGAGGGGGAACCCGTCCACGTCGAAGAGTTCCGCTTCGACGGCGGTATCGGTGAGTTCTGTGAATACCTGGCTCCCGACGAGGCGGTCAGCGACATCCTGCGTTTCCAGGGCACCGGAAACTTCACCGAGACCGTGCCCGTCCTGGACGACGACGGCCACATGGTCCCCACCGACATGGATCGGAGCCTCGACGTCGACATCGCGCTGCGCTGGGGGAGCGGCTACGACACGACGATCCGTTCGTTCGTCAACGTCATCGCCACCCCCAAGGGCGGTACGCACATGAACGGCTTCGAACGTGCCCTGGTGCGCGTCATCAACGACCAGCTGCGCGCCACCAGACTGCTCAGGAACAGTGACGACCCGGTCACCAAGGACGACACCCAGGAAGGGTTGACCGCCGTCGTCACCGTGCGTCTGCCCGAGCCGCAGTTCGAGGGGCAGACCAAGGAGATCCTGGGCACGTCCGCGGCGGCCCGGATCGTCTCCCAGGTCGTCGGTGACCAGCTGCGCGAGTTCCTCACCTCCACCAAGAGAGCGGAGAAGACCAAGGCTCGCAATGTCCTGGAGAAGGTCGTGGGTGCGGCCAAGGCACGCCTGGCCGCACGCCAGCAGCGGGAGACCCAGCGCCGCAAGAACGCGTTGGAGAGTTCGGCTCTGCCCGCCAAGCTCGTGGACTGCCGCAGTGAGGGGCTGGAGCACAGCGAACTGTTCATCGTCGAGGGGGACTCTGCGCTGGGTACCGCCAAGCTGGCCCGCAACTCGGAGTTCCAGGCGCTGTTGCCGATCCGCGGCAAGATCCTCAACGTGCAGAAGTCGTCTGTGGCGGACATGCTCAAAAATGCCGAATGTGCCGCGATCCTGCAGGTGGTGGGTGCCGGCTCCGGGCGTACCTTCGACATCGACGCCGCGCGCTACGGTCGTGTCATCCTCATGGCCGACGCCGATGTGGACGGTGCGCACATCCGTTGTCTGCTGTTGACCCTGATCTACCGCTACATGCGACCCATGTTGGAGGCCGGTCGAGTGTTTGCGGCCGTGCCTCCACTGCACCGCATCGAGCTGACCGGGACCAAACGCAAACGAGGAAGCAAGAAACAGGACCGCTACCGCTACACCTACTCCGACGCCGAGTTGCAGCGGACCCTGCTCGATCTGGAAAAGCGGGGAATCTCCTGGAAGGAGCCGGTCCAGCGTTACAAGGGTCTGGGTGAGATGGACGCAGATCAGCTGGCCGAGACCACCATGGACCCGGCCCACCGCACCTTGCGTCGTATCCGTGTGGAACAGGCCGAGGAGGCCGCATCGGTGTTCAACCTGCTGATGGGTAACGAGGTGGCGCCGCGCCGCAGGTTCATCCAGGCGGGTGCTCAGGAGTTGGACTCAGCACGCATCGACACCTGAGTGCACGACGCCGGGGCCGAACCCGCCCCGGTCACCCGGACCCAGGGGTGTCTCCGGGGGGCGGGGGCGGCTCCCACACGCCCTTGGCCAGGAACCGGTCGATGGCTTCCCGGTAGGGACGCGGGTCCAGCCCCTTCTGCTCGACCCAGGTGTCGTTGTAGTAACTGTGCTGGTAGCGCTCGCCGCTGTCGCAGATGAGCGTGACCACGCTGCCGCGGACCCCTTCCCGGAGCATCCTGGCCACCAGGTGCCACACACCCCACAGGTTCGTTCCGGTGGAACCACCCGCGGACAGACCCGTGTACTCCTGCAGGTGTTGCATGGCCGCGATACTGGCCGAGTCCGGGACCGGAATCATCAGGTCGATCACCGACGGAACGAAACTCGGCTCCATACGGGGGCGGCCGATCCCCTCGATACGCGAGGGCATGCCCGTGTTGTAGTCCGATACGCCCGTGACCCACCCCGGGAAGAACGCGGAGTTCTCCGGGTCGACAACGGCCAGACGGGAACCCAGACGACGGTAACGCAGATAGCGGCCGATGGTCGCCGAGGTACCGCCGGTACCCGCCCCCACCACGATCCATTCCGGGTGGGGATGGCGTTCCATGGCCAGCTGTTCGAAGATCGACACGGCAATGTTGTTGTTGCCGCGCCAGTCGGTGGCCCGTTCGGCGTAGGTGAACTGGTCCATGTAGTGGCCGCCGGTCTCGGCCGCCAGACGTTCGGCCTCGGTGTACATCGCCGGGGGTGTGTTCACGAAGTGGCAACGCCCGCCGTGGCGCTCGATGAGTGCGATCTTCTCCGGACTCGTCTTCCGGGGAATGACGGTGACGAAGTCCAACCCCAGGAGCTGGGCGAAGTAGGCCTCGGACACGGCGGTGGAGCCGGAACTGGCCTCGACGATCGTGGTGTGCTCGGTGATCCAGCCGTTGGCCAACCCGTACAGGAAGAGGGAACGGGCGAGCCGGTGTTTGAGACTGCCCGTCGGGTGGACGGACTCGTCCTTGAGGTAGAGGTCGATACCCCACTCCGGGGGCAGGGGGAACACGTGCAGATGGCTGTCCGCGGAGCGGTTCGCGTCCGCCATGACCTTGCGTACTGCCTCGTCCGCCCAGTTCCTGGTGCTGCGGCAGCTACGCTCCACCCAGTACGGGTCGTCCGGGTTCGGCTTGTCGGGTGAGGGTGCCATGGACAGTGAGGATAGCCCCACGAAGACGACACGGGCGTATGTACGGGGTGGGGACCGGGGCCCTGCCCCGTACAATGAGCCCGATCAGTCCAGGCTGCCACCGGACATGGCTGCGTGCATGCGCCGGTAGGTGGCCGCCTCCTCGTGCCGGTTCTGCCGTTCCAGGGTGCGGGCCAATGCGATGTGCGCCCAGTTGTCCACCGGGTCGAGTGCGATCAGGTGGCGAAAAGTGCGTTCTGCCCTGTTCAACTGAGCGGAGCGGAAGTAGGCGCGGCCGAGCAGCTCCAACAAGGAGCGGCTTTCGGGTTCGTCCTCGAGAACTGGTTCGAGGATCCGGGCGGCGTAGATGGGATCGCCCAGTTCCATGAACATACGGGCGCGGTTGAAGGTGTCGTAGGTGCTGTCAGCCACGGTGCTCCTCTCGACGACACGAGGTCGTCCGAGCCTCACAACCACTCGGGTGTTTCGTGCATTCCCGGGCGTGTTTTCAGGTACCTACCCGCCGAATGGGCTCGTGCCACGCAGGATCAGGCATCCACGGGGTGGACTTTTCCGGTGTCCACGTCGTAGATCGCCCCGGCCACGGGCAACCCCTCGGGCAGAAGCGGATGGTGACGGATACGTTCCAGATCGTGGCGGAGTGCACCGATCTGATCGTTGTTGGTGTGGAACTCCAGACTGCGAGTGTCCACGCCGTACTCCTCGAGGATACGGTCGTGCACGGCATCGTCGCTCTCCACCGAGGCCATTTTGCAGTGGGTGTGCGGCAGGACGAGCACCCGATCCACACCGAGCAGGTAGACCGCCAGGACCAGGGTGCGCAGGGTGTCGTCGGTGACGCGGGAGCCTGCGTTGCGCAGGATCTTGGCGTCGCCGGGTTCGAGGCCCAGTGTCTCCAAGGGCTCGATCCGCGAGTCCATGCATGTCACCAGGGCCAGGCCGCGAGCGGCCACCGGCTCGAGGCCTTTCAGTGAGAAGTTCTCGGTGTAGGACGCGTTGGCGGAGAACATGTCCTGGAAGGCCTGGTGCGAAGGTGCGGCGCTGCTGACCTTTTTCATGCGGAGATTCAACTCCCTTGTTCCGGATCACTGCGCCGTGCACACGAAAACGGGTTCGTGTGCACGGCGCATGGCGACGTGTTCATGGCGCCGGTCACGTGGCCGCCGCGTCAGAGACAGAGTCTCTGTGTGACTCAGGTTTCCTCGGGTGTGTCCCCGAAGTCCGTCTGCCCCGAACCCACAGTAGTGATCGCCCGAGGCAGAGCTTCGCCCGACCCGTCCCGACGAGTGTTGACATCGGGCAGGCGAACGGGTTTGCCGTCGGCCCGGGAAGCACGTGCCGGTGCACGGCCGATCCAGCCGAACAACAGTGTGTCCTCGCCCTTGAGGTAACGGTGACAGCGCACCCCACCGGTCGCTCGTCCCTTGGTCGGGTAGGCGCTGAAGGGCGTGACCTTGGCCGCCCCCGTCTGGGTTCCGTCCAAGATGTGGGAGGCCCCGGAGACCGTCACCACCACCGAGTCATCGGGGCCGGTCACCACACCGAACCACAGGACACGGGCGTCCTCGCTCAGGCGAATACCGGCCACACCCCCGGCGGGACGGCCCTGTGAACGCATGGTGGAGGCGGAAAAGCGCAACAACTGCGCCTCGGAGGTGATGAAGGCGAGATCTTCCTCACCCGTGAGCAGTTGGCCCGCACCCACGACCCGGTCGTCGTCCTTGAGCGTGATGACTTCGAAGTCGTCCCTGTTCGGTGGGTAGTCCGGGGCGACGCGTTTGACGATGCCACCATGGGTACCGAGGACGAACCCGGGACCGTCGGCCGTCATGGCCACCACGGACACGACCTGTTCCCCTTCGTCGAGCTCGACGAATTCACTCACGTCCAGACCGGAGGCCAGGGGTGGTTTGTGGTCGGCCTCGTCCGGGAGTTCGGGAAGTTCCACGACCGGGATGCGGATCATCCTGCCCAGGTCCGTGACCAGGCCGATGTCGGAACGTGAACTGGTGGGTACGGAAGCGGAGATCGCATCGTGTGCGGTCCGGATGCCGTCGTAGACCTGGGGCGGGGTGGCACCCTTGCTGCGCCCGATCATTCCACACACGCCCAGGAGGACGTGGCAGGGATGGTCGGCCATCTCCAGGGGGAGCGCCGCGGTACGGGCCAGTCCGTCGCTCTCCTGCAGCTGGGTGCGGCGCGGGCCGGCGAACTGCTTGGCCACGGCACCCAGTTCCTTGGACACGAGGCGGCGCAGCTTCTTGTCGGACTCCAGGATCGCCGAGAGTTCGTCGATCTCCTTGTTGAGCTTGTCCCGCTCGGTCTCCAGCTCCATGTGGTCGAAACGGGTCAGGCGGCGCAGCGGAGTGTCGAGGATGTAGCGGGCCTGCACCTCGGACAGGTCGTAGGCACTCATCAGAGCATCACGTGCGGCCGCGGTGTCGTCGGCCCCGCGGATCAGTGCGATGACACGGTCGATGTCCAAGAGTGCGACGAGGAGTCCGTCGACCAGGTGGAGTCGTTCACGTCGCTTGGTTCGGCGGTATTCGCTGCGGCGCCGGACCACGTCGAGGCGGTGGTTGACGTAGATCTCGAGCAGTTCGCGCAGGCCCAGGGTCTGCGGTTGGCCGTCGACGAGGGCGACGTTGTTGATGCCGAAGGATTCCTCCATCGGCGTGAGTCGGTAGAGCTCCTCCAGGACGGCTTCGGGGTTGAAGCCGTTCTTCAGCTCGATGACCAGGCGCAGACCCTGATTGCGGTCGGTGAGGTCCTTCAGGTCCGAGATTCCTTGGAGTCTCTTGGACTGCACCAGCTCCTTGATGCGGCTGATGATCTTCTCCGGTCCCACGTTGTAGGGGAGTTCGGTGACGATCAGGCCGTTGCGTCGGGGAGAGATCTTCTCGATGGAGACCGTGGCGCGGGTCTTGAAACTGCCACGTCCACGTTTGTAGGCGTCCCTGATGCCGTCGAGACCGACGATGGTGCCGCCGGTGGGCAGGTCCGGTCCGGGGACGATCTCCATGAGCTCGTCCAGGGTCGCGTCCGGTTTGGTGACCAGATGGCGCGCGGCGGCCACGACCTCGCCGAGGTTGTGCGGGGCCATGTTGGTGGCCATCCCGACCGCGATGCCGGAGGAGCCGTTCACCAGCAGGTTCGGGAATGCGGCGGGCAGGACTTCGGGTTCGGTCTCCTGTCCGTCGTAGTTCGGTTGGAAGTCGACGACGTTCTCGTCGATACCTTCGACCATCAGCTCGGCGGGTCGGGCCAGCCGTGCCTCGGTGTAACGCATGGCGGCGGGTGCGTCGTCACCACCCAGGGAACCGAAGTTGCCGTGCCCGTCGACCAGGGGCACACGCATGGCGAAGGGTTGGCTGAGCCGGACCAGGGCGTCGTAGATGGCGGAGTCGCCGTGGGGGTGCAGACGACCCATCACGTCCCCGACCACGCGGGCACACTTGACGTGACCACGGTCCGGTCGCAGCCCCATTTCGTTCATCTGATAGAGGATGCGCCGTTGCACCGGTTTCATGCCGTCGCGTGCGTCCGGCAGAGCGCGTTGGTAGATGACCGAGTACGCGTACTCCAGGAAGCTGCCTCGCATCTCCTCGGAGACGTCGATGTCGATGATCTTCTCGGCGAGATCCTCGGGGGGACGGGAAGTAGTACGGGCCATGTCCGCCATTTTGGCCTGTCCTGAAGACTGAAACGTACGCGGATGCCTGGTTGAGGCGGTGTGGCTCTCATGACATGAGGGGTTTCGGACAGGGGGCGAGGTGGTTTTCATCCCGTAAGCGGGTCGGGACGAAAACCACCCTCGCTTGCAACGGGGTGGCCCTCGTCCGGCTCGATACAACAGGTGAGGGCAGGGATCGGGCCGGAACACCCCAGGACGTGAGTCCTGGCAGATGAGTGTTCAGATCTTCGAGGGCCAGTGCAATGCAGGCAAAGAGGAAAGTTCCCATTCTGTTACGAAAGGGATCTTGTGATGTTTTTTGGAACCCGGTTCCGTTGAGTATTGCTGCGCCGTG
>DXDP01000535.1 GCA_019115445.1 Candidatus Nocardiopsis merdipullorum | reverse complement strand
TACATGGACGGGAAGACGGATGGTCCGCAGTCCACCGCATCCTTCACGGAACGGACCGGCCGTTGCTCCCGGCGCCGACCCACGAGTCGGCGCACTCGCCCCACACGATCTTCCTACCAGGCCTTACACAGAACCCAGGAAGTCACCGACCGGATCCGGCATGACCACGGTCACCTCAGGTGGTCCCTGGCTTCCTTCCTTTTCCTGCTCCTCGGGTTGCTCGGCTGCCTGTTCCCCGAGCAACTCATCGACCACAGAAACCGTGTCCGACTGCACCCGACCGGTGCTCCACGGCCCCTTCACCGCTCTGGCGCACGAACCTGACACCGTCACCGATGAAAACCGCTTCGGCGACCACGGACGTGCCGCCCCACTGATGCATGGTGGAAAATCCTTTCCAGAACGTGTGGATGAAAAAAGTGTGCTCGAGCCACAAGCCGTTCCGCACTCCTGGATGGGGCACGGGCCCTGGCCAAGGCCGGGAAACGCCCGGCCGCGCACCTGGCCGGTGCGTATCTGCCGGGTCCGACGCGACGCTGTCGACCCCGCAGGCTGCGAGGTGATGACCGCGTCCGGTCGATCAGCTCCGCTCTGGAGGAGCGGCGGCTGACGAGAACCCCGCGAACCTGGCCTCGACCTGTGCCGCGGGACTCACGTCAACCCCCGGGTCACCACTCGGTGACCCGGGAGGCCGATCAAGCGCCTGCGCGCCGGCGCAGACCCACAATCAGGCAGACACCGGCGATGACGGCGGCCAGACCACCGGCCACCAGAGCGACCAGGGGCCCGCGCTCCATACCGGTGTTGGCCAGGCCCCCCTGTGAGGTCTCCGTGGACACGTCTTCACCCCCGACACGGCTTTCGTCGGCGGGAGCGTCGGGTTCGGCGGGAACCCCGGGGACACTGGGTCCCTCCTGATCGTCGGGCTCCTCACCGTCGTACCCCGGCCTCTTCGGGGTCTGGGTCTCGGATCCGGGGGTGTGGTCGAGCTCCGTCTCCTCGTCCTCGCCCTCGTCCTCCTCCTCACATGGGGCATCGGATTCACCGAGCACTTCTTCTGCGTCATCACAGGAGTCCGTGGCATCGTCGGTGTCGGTGACAGCCTGACCTCCGCCTCCGGTAGAGCTGTTTCCACCACCGGCGGTGTCTGCGAACGCAGCCCCACCGGAGGTCAGGAGGAACCCTGCGGCCACCAGTGCGGCGATTCGGGCATGGGTTTCATGGGTCATCGCATGTCCTTCGATCAGCAAGAAGTGGGAAGAGTGCGGTTCGTCGACCGTGGATGGAAAGCCCCGAAAGCTCGAGGCCGAAAGGAGAGCACGCACCACCGCGACATCGGCGGGGTGGCCGCATGCGGACACGCTCACCGGCCACGGTCGTGGAGAGAGTTGCTAGTCGGGGGAGTACGAGGGGTCGTCGGCGGCGTCGCGGACGATCGGTGCGGGATCACCGGGCAGAGCGGCCCGTCGAACCGGCGGGGTCAGGAGGTCGGCACGAGCCATGAGGAAGCCGGCCACACCGCCCCCGGAGAAGGACGGCGCCGATGCGCCGGTGGCGTCGGCTCCGGTCTGGTGATTGGCGCCACCGCCGATGAGGTGTACGCGCTCGCCGAGGTCTGCGTCTTCTGCGTGTTCGCCCTGTTCAGTGCTCTCCTGGGCGGTGTGCCACTGGGGTACCGACCCTTGGGGCGGCATTTCGGGCTGGACGGCGGATTCCTCGACCAGTGAGGTCTTTTCGACCTCATCACCTTCGTGGGAGACCTTCGGTGTGTCCGACGATGTCCGACGGTCGCCGGCACGCGGATCGGCGGCGGCCGGTGTGGGCGCCGCTTCGTCCCTTCGAGGATCGATCTCCCCGGCGGGTTCGTACAGGCCGTCGGTGATCGTGTCGACCAGGTCGGTTTCCCGAAGCTGGTCGTCGGTGCCTTCCACGGTCTCCTGGCCGGTATGGACCATTCCTTCGGCCAGGCCGCCTGCCATGTGTATGGTCTCGTCGACCGCCCGGAAGGTCTCGTCCATGATCTGACCTGCGGCGTCATCGATGGCGGTCCGATCCAGCACGGTCGAGGCACCGGTGTCCCCCAAGATCTCGATGGGCGGCTCCGTGACCTCTTCCGTCGAGGATTCGGTCATCTCGGTGATGCCCTCCTCGATGGCGTCGCCCTCCGTCTCGCCGCCTTCGACGGCACCGTCCTCGGTGGCGTTGTCGGCGGTATCGGGAAGTCGAGAGCCGTGGCTCTCCTCGCCCTGAGGGACTTCCCCCTCCTCGACGGTTGCGCCGAGGTCGGTGACATCACCGGTCGACTCACCGGGCTCGGGGGCGGCGTCACCGTGAGCGACACCGATCCCCCCGGCCAGCCAGGCAATGGCGATGAAGCCGAACAGGAGCAGCAGTCGCGCACAGAGAACACGGTTGTCGCGGGCAGCGCGACCGGCCTCCGCCGACCACCCCCGGCCCACGATCACCATGAACGCCACCTTGCTGTCACTACTGCTGGACGGACCCGTACGGCGGTGCCGCCACGGTCGTACGGCGGTGCGGGGTCGCCCACACACGTCGAGAGCGTGGGAGGGGGCACCAACACCGCCGAACTCTTTGCAACCGTAGCATCACAGTGTGTGACTGGCCATGGGGTCCGACGAGTGAGCCGAGAAGTTCTCGGCCCACCCATCGGGCAATTCACCGCAAGAAAACGTGAAACAGTACGTGTCAGCTCAAGCTGATGAAACGGTCCAGAGCCCGCACACCGAACTGGAGCCCGTCCAACGGAACACGCTCGTCCACCCCGTGGAACATGCCGGCGAAGTCCAACTCCGGGGACAACTTCAACGGCACGAAGCCGTAGTTTCGAATACCCAACCGGGAGAAGCTCTTGGCGTCCGTACCTCCCGAGAGGCAGTACGGAACGGTCTTGGCCCCCGGGTCCTCCGCCTGCAACGCCTCCGACATCGCGTTCACCAGCCCCCCGTCGAAGGAGGTCTCCACGGCAGGCAGGTGGTGGATGAACTCCCGGCTCACCTTCGGCCCGAGCAGCTCGTCGACCTTGGCGAAGTACTCCTCCTCGGTCCCCGGCAGGAACCGTCCGTCGATCTGTGCGGTCGCCTCACCCGGGATGACGTTGGCCTTGTAACCGCCACCGAGCACCGTCGGGTTCAGGGTGTTGCGCAACGTGGCACCGATCATCTTCGCGATCGGCCCCAGCCGTGCCACCGTGGCATCCAGATTCTTCTCCTCGAAGGGGATCTCGAACTCCTCGCAGATCTCCTCCAGGAACGTGCGCACCGTCGGGGTCAGGTGGAGCGGGAACTCGTACTCCCCGAGGCGGGTGACCGCCGCGGCCAACTCCGTCACCGCGTTGTCCCGGTTGGTCATCGACCCGTGCCCGGCGGTGCCACGCGCGGTGAGCTTCATCCACGCGATGCCCTTCTCCGCGGTTTCCACCAGGTACAGGCGCCGGTTCTCGTTGATCGTGAACGAAAAGCCCCCGACCTCGCTGATCGCCGCGTCACAGTCGGCGAACAGTTCGGGGTGTTCGTCCACCAGGTACTGGGCGCCCCAGGTACCGCCTGCTTCCTCGTCCGCGAGGAAGGCCAGGACGATGTCACGCGGAGGGCGACGCCCCTCCCGCAGACGTTGGCGCACCACCGCCAGCATCATGGCGTCCATGTTCTTCATGTCGATCGCGCCACGCCCCCAGATGCACCCGTCGGCGATCTCGGCCGCGAAGGGGTGATGTGTCCAATCCTCGGCGGCGGCAGGCACCACGTCGAGGTGCCCATGGATCAGTAGCGGCGGCCGGCTGGAGTCCTCCCCCGTGATCCGCGCCACGACGTTGCTGCGTCCGGGGTGCTTTTCATAGATTTTCGACTCCACCCCGACCTCGTCGAGACGGCTCGCGACATACTCTGCGGCCTTGCGTTCCCCGGGGCCGGAGTGGTCGCCGTAGTTGGAGGTGTCGAACTCGATGAGCTCCCGGCACAGGTCGACGACCTCGACCTCCGCCGGGCTCAGGTTCCTGTCTGACTCCGTCATCTGACTCTCCCGTCTGCGGCCGCACCTTTTGCCTAGACCCTGCCATGGGCACCCCCCGACAGAAAACTGGTTCGGGCTCCCCCAGACCTTTGCTATGGTTAAATCTGTTCGGCGCTGCAAGTGCTGGACAACCAAGTCCGGGTGGCGGAATAGGTAGACGCGCTAGCTTGAGGTGCTAGTGCCCGTCAAGGGCATGGGGGTTCAAGTCCCCCCTCGGACACGGAATTACCCCATGGCGGGGTACGGGCCCGATCCAAGTGACTCTACGAAGTTGCTCTGGGTCGGGCCTTCGGTCTCTTCGGCCCGTACGACCGCCCACTCTCCTGGGCACACACGACCATGATGTCGTCCCTGCGTAAACGCCGGAGGATGTCGAGCAGGCCGTTGTCGGGGAACCATGCCGTAAGCGCGGCCATCGCCCGGTCCTCCCGGACGTAGAGACTCTTCACCCGCGTGGACCCACGCGGCCGGGAACTGTTGTAGCCGTGGCGACACCGATACCCTGGCCGGCCGTTGACCCAGTGCGCGTCCATCCGCCGACCGCAGGTTCGGCACACCAGCAACCCGGTGCACAGATACTCGCGAACCCGCCCGTCCTTGGTCGGACTTCCCTCACCTGTAATGCGGGCGGAGCGAGCGCCCGAGCTGCGCTGCCAGACCTGCCGACTGGTGTAGGTTGCGCTGTCGGTCAGCACTCGATCCATTTCCGCAGATCGTCTTGGTTTTCTTCTTCGCGAGTCGCCGCTATGCCGCCCCTTCCATCGATCCCGGCCCTTATATTCCGGCCGGAGCGAGCAGCCGTCCATGACGTGTCCGCCGACAAACGGTGCATACGGCGAACCGGTGGAGGCACCTGGTGCGGTCGAGCTCTGTCGTCAGTGCTTCGCGGAGCGGCTGACCAGTATGGATGATGACTGGATCAGGGGTTCGGGCAGCTGGATCCGTCGGTGCAGGCCACCGCGTCAGGAGCGAGTTCTCCGTCCTGGCGTCGACGTTCCAACAGGACGGTGTCGCGCCAGATGTTGTGGTGTCGGGCGATGCGTTCACGCACACCGACCGTGCGGAACCCCGCCTGGTGGTGCAGGGCCAGGCCTGCGCGGTTCTCGGGGAAGATCGAGGTCTGCAGTGTCCACAGGCCGGCGGCGTCGGCCTCGGTGACCTGGCGATACATCAGCGTCTTTCCCACACCCCGCCCGCGCGCGTCCTCGGCGACGTAGACGGAGGTCTCGGCGATCCCGGAGTAGGCCTCGTGTCTGGAGGTGGGTGAGGCTGCGGCCCAACCGACCACGCGTCCGTCGGTCTCGGCGACCCAGCGGTGCCCGTCGATCCATGTGTTCTTCAATGTTTCGGCCTTGGGAGTGTCGGTCTCGAAGGTGGCGTGGCCGGTGGCGATGCCTTGGGCGTAGATCTTCCGAACCGTGTCCAGGTCGGCGTCGGTCATCGCGCGTGTGGTGACCTCGACCGGCAGGTCGGTGGGGCAGCACGGGCGCGCGTTGATCATGCCCATCACAGCGTCGGCGGCGTGAGGCAGGCCCGTGCAGCACTCCGGATTGACCGCGACCCGGGTGGAGGTGCCCACCCGGGTCAGGGTCACAAAGCCCACGTCCGCCAGTTTGCGTAGGTGATGGGAGACCGTGGGCTGGCGGACGTCCACTATCTCGGCGAGCTCTCCCACGCTGACCGACCCCGGGGTGGTGGCGATGGCGTGCAGCAGGCGGACGCGCATGGGCTCGGCCAGGCTGGAGAACCAGGCGGCGTAGGTCTCGGCATCGGCCGATGGAAGCGAACGTTCGGTGTGTTCGATCGGCATGGGAGTCATGCCCCCATTATCGACGAAGATCTATGGTTGCGTCCATCGACCGCCATCGATAAAGTCCCACTCCATAGACATGAATCGATGAAAGGGTGTGTCATGGTCGGCGAACGTCCCGTCGTAGTGATCGGAGCCGGCCCCACAGGGCTGGCGGCGGCAGCGGAGCTGGCCGCACGCGACCTACCGGTCTTGGTTTTGGAGAAGGGAGCCACTGCGGGAGCGGCCGTCAACGAATGGGGGCACGTGCGCCTGTTCTCGATGTGGCGCGACCTGGTGGACCCGGCGGCGGAGAAGCTGCTCACCGCCACCGGCTGGCAGCGTCCGGACGATGAGGGCTGTCCGACCGGCCGCGAGTGGATCGATTCCTACCTGGTCCCTCTTGCCGATGCACTCGGCGAGCGTGTGCGGTTCGGCTCCGAAGTGACCGGTATGAGCCGTCTGGGCCGGGACCGGATCGTGGATGCCGCACGCGAAGAGCAGCCCTTCGCCGTGCGGGTACGCACCCGCGGCAGCGAGGAGCGGATCCTGGCCCGTGCGGTCGTCGATGCCTCTGGCACCTGGGGTTCTCCCAATCCCGTGGGTAGCGATGGCCTGCCCGCTCTTGGCGAGGAGGCCGCCGTCGAACGGATTTCCTACCGCATCCCCGATCTGAGCGATGAAAGCACCCGCATCTGTCATACCGGACATACCACGGCGGTGGTCGGGAGCGGGCACTCGGCGCTGACCGCCCTGGTTGCTCTGGCCACACTGGCCGAAGAAAACCCCGAAACCAAGGCGGTGTGGGTACTGCGACGCGGGGAGATCGGCGACGCCTTCGGCGGAGGCGCGGCCGACCAACTGGCTGCACGTGGCGCGCTCGGACAGCGGGCCAGAGCTGCGGTGGAGTCCGGGACCATCGAGGTGGTGACCGGTTTCCGCACCGCCGAGGTGCGATCGGCGGGTGGCCGTCTCGTGCTGGTCAGCGAGGGCGGACGCGCGTTGGAACCGGTGGACGAGGTCGTGTCGCTGACCGGATTCCGCCCTGACCTGTCCTTCCTGTCCGAGGTGCGCCTGGAGTTGGACGCGACGTTGCAGGCGCCGGTGGAGCTGGCTCCGCTCATCGATCCCAACGTGCACTCCTGTGGCACGGTCTACCCCCACGGCGCGGGGGAGCTCTCCCATCCGGAGGAAGGGGTCTTCCTGGCCGGCATGAAGTCCTACGGGCGCGCGCCCACCTTCCTGGCCCTGACCGGATACGAGCAGGTGCGCAGTATCGCCGCGCACCTGGCCGGTGACCACGGGAATGCAACCACGGTGGAGCTCGCCCTGCCCGAAACGGGTGTCTGCAGTGGCGGGGGCCTGTCCGAGGAACCGGACGCATCGACGCAGAAAACCGAGCTGGCCGAACCGGACCGGGTCTCGTGACACCTCTGCATGGCCAGGTTCCCGACGCACCCGTGTCCACATCCGTGGTCGGGGCGCGTCGGGGCCTGGCGGCCCTGTGCGTGACCGTCACCACCAGCTACGGAGTGCTGTTCTACGCTTTCCCGGTCCTGGCTCCGAGCATCGCCACCGACACCGGGTGGTCTCTGATGACAGTGACTGCGCTGTTCTCCGCCTCCCAGGTCATAGCAGGTTTGGTGGGAATTCCGGTGGGACGCTGGGTGCAGGCCAGGGGGCCACGGCCGGCGATGACGGTGGCCGCCCTGCTCGCAGCTCCCGCCGTGGTGGCCATCGCTTTGGCGCCGAACCTGTGGAGATTCACCATCGCCTGGTTGGTAGCCGGAGCTGCGATGGCCGGACTGTTCTATCCTCCGGCCTTCGCCGCCCTGACCCATTGGTATGGGAAGGGGAAGGTGCGGGCATTGACCGCGCTGACCCTGGCTGCTGGTCTGGCCAGCACCGTCTTCGCCCCCCTGGCCGCAGCTCTGGAGGGTGCATGGGGGTGGAGGAGCGCCTATCTGGTGCTCGCGGTCGTCCTGCTCGTCGTGGTGCTACCTCTGCACGCCTTCGCTCTACCTCGGGGTTGGGTTCCCGAACGCGGTGGGCGTCAGGGCGACCGAGGACGAGGTGTTCGCACCGTGGTGCGCAGCCGGGCGTTCTGGGCTCTGACAACGGCCCTGGCCCTGGGGTCTTTCACCGTCTACGCGGTCATGGTCAACATCGTCCCCCTGTTGGAGGGACAGGGATTCGGCACGACGGAAGCGGCCTGGGCCCTCGGTGTGGGCGGTGTGGGACAGGTACTCGGCCGCCTGGTGTACGCGCCCTTGGAACGGTGGGCCGGCCCTGTGTTCCGTGTCGTGGCCGTGCTGGGCGCCTGCTCTGCGACCACCTTCCTCCTGGCTCTTGTACCCGGACCCTTGGGGCTGGTCCTGTCCATCGCAGTGTTGGCGGGCATGGCGCGAGGCATCCTCACTCTCCTACAGGCCACAGCTGTCGCCGACCGATGGGGAACAGAGCACTACGCCACCCTCAACGGCATCATGCACACCCCGCTCATGCTCGCCATCGCGCTGGCGCCCTGGGCAGGCGCCGCCCTGGCCGGTCCGCTCGGCGGATATCCAGCGGCGTTCATGGCGATGGGAGCCTTGGCGGTGCTCGGTGCGTTGATCGCCCTGGCCACCCGCACCAAGCGAGAGCGGGGCACCGCCACCACCCATTCTTGACCGTTCCCCGCACGCCCCGTGCGCGGTTCTACCTCCACACGAACGAAGCAGTCCCTGTCATGGAAGACCCCCTCGCCGTCATCGGAGTCAGGCGGGTCTGGCCACGGCCTGTCCGCCGCCGATGACGGCGACGTCGTCAAGGTGTTGTTCGGTGGGCATTCCCGCTCCTTCGTGATTTCGGTGCTCCGCCGTGTGCTTGCGACCGTTGCCGGGGCACCGTTCCTCGAACACAGGAGCAGGGCCCGCTTCTGCCGAGCTGACTCGGGCTCTGCCCCTCGATGCGCTCCCTCCCTATCGCAGTTGCGGGGCGAAGCGCTTGCGCCAGGCCAGGGACACGTAAACCAGCCCCACCAGCACCGGCACCTCGATCAGCGGACCCACGACCCCGGCCAGGGCCTGGCCCGAGGTCACCCCGAACGTGGCAATGGCCACCGCGATGGCCAGCTCGAAGTTGTTGCCCGCCGCAGTGAAGGCCAACGTAGTGGTGCGGTCGTAGTTCATGCCGAACGCCTTGCCCAAGGCGAACGTGCCGAACCACATGAAGACGAAGTAGGCCAGCAGCGGGATCGCGATGCGCACAACGTCCAGCGGCTGGGAGGTGATGCGGTCCCCTTGGAGAGCGAAAAGCAGCACGATGGTGAACAGCAGCCCGTACAACGTCCACGGGCCGATCCGGGGTAGGAAATCCGCCTCATAGCGTTCACGGCCCATCCGCCGCTCACCGATCCGTCGCGTGAGGAACCCCGCGAGCAACGGGATGCCCAGGAAGATCACCACGTTGAGCGCAATCAGCCAGGGGGAGGCGTCCAGACCGTTGGTGTCCAGGCCCAGCCAGCCGGGCAACAGGTCCAGGTAGAGCCAGCCCAGCAGGCCGAAGACGAGCACCTGGAAGACCGAGTTCAGCGCCACCAGCACCGCGGCGGCCTCACGGTTGCCGCAAGCCAGGTCGTTCCAGATGATCACCATCGCGATGCAGCGCGCCAGTCCGACGATGATCAGACCGGTACGGTACTCGGGCAGGTCGGCCAGGAAGATCCAGGCCAGTGCGAACATCACTGCCGGACCGATGAGCCAATTGACCACCAAGGAGGAGAGCAGCAGGCGGGTGTCTCGTGTGACGGTGTCGAGACGGTCGTAGCGGACCTTGGCCAGGACCGGATACATCATGACCAGCAGGCCGAGCGCGATGGGCAAGGAGATCCCGCCGACCTCCAGGGCTGCCAGAGCCCCGTTCAATCCCGGGAACAGACGCCCCAGGCCCAGACCGATGGCCATGGCGAGCAGGATCCACGCTGCCAGGAACCGGTCCAGGACCGACAGCTTCGCGACGACGGACTCACTCATACCGCTGGTGGTCTTGTCGGTCGAAGTCATCAACAAGGCCTCCTGTTCTCGGCGGCACCGGTGGAACGGGCCGTGGCGGCGATGCCGGCCAGGGTCTCCGACAGGGCCTCGATCCGGTCCGGGCACAGCCGGTAGTAGGTGAAGCGGCCGCAGGGCTCGGTTTCCACCACCCCCGCCTCGCGCAGGATCCGCAGGTGATTGGACAGGTTGGTCTGTCGCGCTCCGGTCTCGGCCATCAGATGCGTGGTGCACAGGGTCTCGCGGGCGAGCAGGGTCACGATCCGCATCCGCAGGGGATCGGCCAGCACCCTCATAAGATCAGCATCAACTGATATCAGCATGCGCTGACGTTACCTCATCAGCAAGTGCTGATGAGACTTCGCACAGCCTCTTCCTCTCACGGAGGAACCCAGAACATGACCACATCTGTCCCACAACCGCTCCTCCACGAAAGCGCCACCATGGGAGCAGCACGCCTGGCCACACGCCATGAGGGCCGCTTGTCCACCGAACGGTGCAGGCGCTCATCCCCAACAGTCTGGCCGCCACCGCCCGAATCACCGCCCAACTGAAGTTCTGACCGAACAGCCGGACACTTTCGCCGCCGTACAGAAGGCCACGAACTCCCGGCCCCAGGAGTGTTGTTCGTGCGCGCCCAGAACTCTGGTCGCTCACAATTCGCAGCCGTCCTGTTGTCCCGCAGGGCCACGGTGCCGACCACCGTCTCCTCTGTGGGCGCCGAGTCCGTCGCGGACGTGGAACCAAACCTGGCCCAGGTTCTGCAAGAGGTGGACAGCGGCCTCGACCCCGCCGATCCTCACAGCGCGTCGATCTTCGACCTGTGTCGAATCCGTGACGCCGTCGAAGCGCACGTCTCCGACCTCGTGGCCTTCCGGCCCTCACCGGCCTCGCAGCCCATCACCCAGAAATGAAGTAGAGGCAGACCATGACCAGCTCCGACAAACCGTCCGTCCTGTTCGGGTGCGTCCACAACGCTGGACGCTCCCAGATGGCCGCAGCTTGGCTTTCCCACCTGGCTGGAGACCGCGTCGAAATCCGCTCGGCCGGGTCCGCGCCCGCCGACACCCTCAACCCCGCTGCAGTCGAGGCCATGGCCGAGGTGGGCATCGAGATCACCGACCGGCACCCCAAGATTCTCACCACCGATGCGGCGGGGGCCTCCGATGTGTGCGTGACCATGGGCTGCGGTGACACCCACCCGGCCTGGACCCCGGACTCCAACGCGCGGGCGATCATGGCCTCGGCCAGGCGTGGCTTGGTCAGCATCCCCTGGGCACGGCGTTCATCAGGAATCCCCGCTTGTGCGCACCGGCCCGGATCATCGATCCAGGACCGGGGTAGATACAGCTCCCGGTCGATCAACGCCCGCCCTTGGGGTGCGGCGTAGGCCAAGAACACACCGAGCCGGCAGTTCTCCACTCGCCCGGCCGTGCCCGAGTACTGGCGCCGGCCCCGCGGAAAGGCGACCCCCTTTTTTGAGGAATCCGATCTCATCGACCACGAGCACCCCCTGGGGGCCGGCCAGGGCCTGGGCGAGGTAGGAACGCACCGCGTCGCGCACGGCATCGGCGTCCCATCGGGCGCGATCCACGAAGTGCTGGATCCCTGTCGGCTCGGCCACACCGGCCGCTTCGGCCGACTGCCGGCCGTTCTTGCGTTCCACCGGTGCCGGCAGCCCGGTCAGGTACGCCCTGGCCCACTTGCGTGTTTCCACCCGGCCAAAGCACCCGGCCAAGCGGTCGAACAGCTCGCCCAACCCGGCCCGCCAGGCTGCAACGTCTTGTATCGGGACATCATCCAGCACAGTCACAGACTGGTACACAACGAACTACGACTGTCGTGCTGAGGGAGTCCGCGTAGGTACGGCACACGAATTCATTCTGGATCACCTTATGGCACGGGCTTTGTGTGTGAGGCGACAGCATGCGCAGGCACAGGGTGTGCTCAGCCTGCCAACCTGCGCCAATGCTATCGAATGCGCGTTCGATTTCGTCGGTGTCTTCCCCTCCTGACCTCGCCTGTGCGAGGAAGGAGGTCGGTGTTCGTACATGGCCTGTTTCTCCCGAAGCCATGGTGACGGAACCGTGCATGTGGCATCGATCCGGATCTGGCTACGCGACCTCACCCGTTCAAAACACGGCCTGACTCAGGGCGAATACCGAGGGCGGGGTGCTCTGTTCGATGACCTCGCGCAGGTAGCTCCGCGCCAGGTCGGCGAAGCTCTCGATCTCGGGGTGGAGGCGCGTTGAGGGCCAGATCAGGCTGACCTCGACCCAAGGGGAGTCGGAGACGGGAAGATAGACCACGTCGGGCGAGGTGTGCCCGTAGCGGGTGGCTGCGGCCGTCACCCCGACCGCATCGCCGATCGCGATACGGGCCAGCCACTCATCGGTGTTGGCCACCGTCACCGTGGCCGGCGTGGGGGCGATGTGCTCCCACAGGCGCACGGTCGCGGTGGGCGCGGTCGCGCACAGCGCCACCCGGTGCTCGGCCAGCTCCTCCAGACTCAGCTTGTCCGCTGTAGCGAGCGGACTCGCGGCGGCCACGGCGGCGACCAGGGTTTCGGTGAACAGGTGGGCACTGGTCAGGGCGGGGTCTGCGAGCTGGTCGGGCAGGACTCGGCGCACGATCACCGCGTCCAACTCGCCGGCGGCCAATGCGGCTTCGGGGTCGGCGGGGCTGCTGATGTGTACGGGGGTGGGCGACCTTTGTCGCCACCGCTGGATCAAGGGCACGGTGTGCGGCCCCAGCCCGGCCCAGGCCCACCCCAGCCGCAGCGCGGACGCCTCCCCGGTCCGGGCGGTCTCTATGGCCCGATCGACGCCGGCCAGTAACGGACGCATCTGACGGACCAGGCGGTACCCGGCCTCGGTCAGCGCCACCCGGCGGGTGGTGCGCTCAACCAGGCGGACACCGGTGATCTGCTCCAGTTGGGCGATGGTGCGCGACAGGGTGGGCTGGGTGGTGGCGAGTTCGGCCGCCGCGCCGGTGAAGGTCTCGGCCCGGTCGAGCGCCTCCAGGGCGCGCAGGTGACGCAACTCCACACTCATACGTCCACTGTATGAATCCGTGCGCGTGTGTATTTCTCTTACCAGGCCTGACGTTTCTAGCTTGGGCGTATGCGAATCCTCATCATCGGAGCCTCCGGTAAGGCCGGGGCCGCCGTCCACCACACCCTGACCGAACGCGGACACGAACTGATCAGCGTCGGGCGCACCTCAGGCGATATCCGCTGCGACATCGCCGACCCGGACAGTCTTGAGCAGCTGTGGCAGCGCACGGGCGGCGTTGACGCGGTCGTCAACGCCGCCGGTGATGTTCCCTACCGGCCCCTGGCCGACCTGAAGCCCGGCGACTACCTGTCGGCCTTCAACAGCAAGATCCTCAGCCAGATCAACCTGGTACGCACCGGCCTGGACCACGTGAATCCACGCGGCTCATTCACCCTGATCAGTGGGATCCTGGCCCGCGAGCCGATCGTGACCGGTGCCGCGGCGGCCGTGGCCGGGGGCGCGGTGGAATCCTTCGTGCGCGCCGCCGCCTTGGAGATCTCCCCGCAGCGCATCAACGCCGTCAGCCCGTCGGTGTTCACCGAGAGCCTGGACGATTACGGCACCTTCTTCCCCGGCTTTGTGCCGGTGGACCTGTCCGAGGTGGCCCGGGCCTACGTGAAGTCGGTCGAGGGCGCGGGCACCGGGCAAGTGCTGGTTCCGTGAGCGTGTCACGTTCGACTGCCACAGCGGCCTACGTGCTCTTGGGGCTGGTCTGAGGCACCTCGTTCGTGTTCATGTCCTGGTCCACCGACATGGTCTCACCTGCTCGAACCACGCTGTTGCGCGTGGTGTTCGGGCTGGTTGTACTGACTTGACAGGTTTCGTTCGTCCCCGGTCCCGCATCGATCCGCTCCAAGCGCCCCTGTCTCCTCCACTGCTTGGTCAACATTCCCCAGTGTTCCTTGTGCTCGAAACGGTCGGCGATCGCCTTGCCGCTCGGCAACGTGCCGCATTCACGCCGGTTCTCCAATGCCCAGGCTCAGGCGTTGTGTTTGTACCTGCGGGACCATCACCGAGTCGCCCACGCGTTCCGTGACGACCGGTTCAGGCGAAAAATCTTGCGTAGGGACCACGTGCAGATCAGGTCACCTCGATCCAGATCTGGCTCAACGATCTCACTCGTTCAAAAACAGGCCCTCAGCTCGAGATTTAACCTCTGGGGCCCACCCGTGCGGGGCGAGCATTTCGAACTGTGCGATGCCGTGCTATGTACTGACAGGCCCGTGACCTCGCTGGTAGAACTCTCCTTGGAACCGATCTTCCAGCGCGGCCACGGGGCCCTCTACGCCGCCTTGGCCCAGGGCACGATCAACGAAGACGCCCTGCGTGATCTCCTGGCCACTCACATCCCCGATGACGCACCGCTGGTGTTCGGCGTGGACTGTTCCACCTACCCTCGGCCCGATGCGGAGTGCTCGCCAGAGCACGGTCACCATTACTCCCCCTGCCGGTGCGACGGCGACCGCAAGACCGTACCCGGCTGGTCCTTCCAATGATTGACCGGCCTGGAATGGGGATCGTCCTCCTGGAGCCACCCCGTTGACGCGCGCCGCATGACACCTTGTGACTGTCGTCTCTGCCGCCGTCGAGCAGGTCCGCGGGTTGCTCGGCCGCCCCGGTCCCCGCAAACCGGGTCCAGGGAGCAACGGCGTGCACGGCAACCGTTTCGAGCTCTCCGTCTCTCCCCAGCCCCGAGACCCCGATGAGGTGCTGGTCGTTCCCGACAGCCGGCGCTACGGGAGGGTAGAGGTGCGCGCCTGGCACGACATGCACCAGAAGGTGCACCGGGAGGGCTACTTCGCTGAGCACTTCCCCGACAAGTTCACCCGGCTGCCGATCATCGAGGGCACCGTCATCGAGGTGCGCCTGGAGCACCTGCCCGACGGGCGTGTCCCGCACCGCCCACTGTGGCTGCGGCACAGCGGGCCTGAGCGGCCCGATCTGGATGTGTGCCGACGTGGCCGTCTGCGCTCGCCCGAGCAGGCACAGCGGTGGACGTGG
Organism: Candidatus Nocardiopsis merdipullorum; assembly: GCA_019115445.1. GTDB lineage: Bacteria > Actinomycetota > Actinomycetes > Streptosporangiales > Streptosporangiaceae > Nocardiopsis > Nocardiopsis merdipullorum. The sequence goes on along the minus strand of DXDP01000535.1, from coordinate 2,521 downwards.
CTGGTCATCGCCGCCTGCCTACACCCAGCTGCGGCTGGCTCATAGGATGAGCCCGGATCTGTGCAGGCCCTGGGAGAAGCGTGCCCGGCCGGGGCGGGGGTCGAGCCCGCACCGGGTCCGCCGGGGATTTCGTCATCTGCAAGAGCAGGTGGGCACCCCAGCGCGTGTACCGAAAAGGAGCGGGCCTGGTCCGGGTCGTCCGCGGGGTGGCAAGAACCGCCCGGCTCCGCGCTACCCAGTTTGGACAAAAAGAATAAAACAGACACCTTGCTGGTCGGCGGGGCGAGAAGAAGAGTTGAATCTCAAGTTCAGGTGGCATTTCATAATGGCTGTCATGCCCAACCTGTACGAACTCGCCGCTCGGGCCACAGGGCGTGCGATGGGCGCGCTCAGCCGCCGTGCCCCTGCCCCACGACGCACTTTCTCGGACTTGCCCGCCGACACCCGCGACATCACCGTGCCCACCCGTCACGGTCAGGTGCGTTGTACCGTCTACCGTCCCTCCGGGGCGAGCGCATCCACCCCCGTGTACGTCAATGTGCACGGAGGCGGGTTCGTGATCCGTCTGCCCGAACAGGACGACGCATGGTGCCGATATCTGATGACACACGCCGACGTGGTCGTCCTCAACGTCGACTACGACACTGCCCCACAGCACCCGTTCCCCATCTCTGTCGAGCAGGTCCACGATGTCGTGGTGTGGGCGTCCGACCCGGCCCGGGAGTGGGACGGTTCCCGTCTGGGCATCGGAGGACAGAGCGCCGGCGGTTCGTTGAGCGCCGCAGTCGCCCGCATGGTCCGGGACGCAGGCGGCCCCACTCTGGCATTGCAGATACTGCATTACCCGGTTCTCGACATGGTCACGCCTCCGAACCGGAAGCCGGGCGGGCAGCACAACAAGGTGCCGCCGCCCTGGATGAGTCGGGTGTTCGGTCTCTGCTACGCCCCGGACTCGGCCACGCGCAAGAACCCGTTGGTCTCTCCGGCGTGGGGACCCAACTCCGAGAACCTCGCCGGGATGGCACCGGCTGTCGTGGTCACGGCCGAGCACGACGCACTGCGCGACGAGGCCGTGCGCTACGCCCGCGCTCTCGAGGGGGCCGGGGTGTTGCGTGAACATCATGACGTACCCGGTGTCGACCACGGCTACGACATCCAGGATCGCACCCCGTTGACCACCGAGCGCGTTTACTCGCTCCTGGCCGGACACGTGCGTCGGGTTGTGCAGCAGAGCTGACACCCTCGGGCGGGGCCACCGTCGAACGGGTGGCCCACGGCGTCTACCGTCTGCGAGGGGGACTGCCCCCAGATCATCTGGATCTGCGTGCCACATGGCTGCAACTCGCCCCTGATCCCCCGGCCTGGGAACGCACACCGGAAGAAGGCGTCGTCTCTCACCGTTCGGCCGCCGCACTCTACAAGCTCGGACACCTGCCCGCCGACGTCCATGAATTCACACTGCCCGAACGCAAACAGTCCCGACGCCCGGACTTACGGCTGCACCGCGGCCGCCTTTCGGACACCGACTGGACCACAGTCGACGGTCTTCCGGTGACCCGACCACGACGCATCGCTTTTGACCTGCTCTCCGCACGTGAGGACCCCGGAGCGGTCGGCCACATCGTCGCCGAAGCACTACGCGCCAACCACGACGATCCCACGGCGTTGGCCCGCGCTCTGTCCGGTCCCGCGGGACGGTTCGGCCTGCGTCGCGAAGACGGGCCCGCTCTGCTTCGTTGGCTCCTCGACCTGGCCGCCGCGCCGGAACGCAACCACTGGCTCAGTCAGACCCATGACATGGGAATCGGAACCTCGCAGTCATGATGTTGCCCTACAAGACCCCCGCCGCCTTCCGTCGCGCCCTCACTGACCGTCTGCGTTCGGGGCACAACCCAACGGTCCATGGCCGCTGCCTGAGTTGCAGCGCCAGTTCGCCCATGATCGTCTGCTCGCCCGGCTCTACCTCGTCGACAATGGCTGGATCGTCAAAGGAGCGACCGCGCTTTTGGCCCGGGAACTGGCGGTGCGGCGCACCGTCGACATCGACATCTACCGGGACACCAGCCGTGAAACGGCCGAGCGCGACCTACGCGAAGCAGCCACACAGGACCTCGGAGACTGGTTCCGCCTCGAGACAGGGCGGTCGACATCCGTCTCCGACGGCGCCAACAGCGTACGCATACCCGTCATCTCCCGCCTGGGAACCACCGTGTGGACGAAGTTCCACGTGGACATCGTCGCCGAGAACATCCATGTGGACAACAGTCCGATAGGTCGTCCCCGAACATGACGGTGTGGAGCGCCTTTCCTGGCGAGTTGAACTCCCACCGCCACCTCGTCCCCCACAGGTGGCACAAGATGGCAGACACCTAACCACAGAGCAATGAGGAGGGTCGGCTCCGTGACGATCAGTGACACGGAAATTTCACGTGTGCTTGCCACCCATCTCGCACACTGCCCGAACGAGGTGAAGTCGCTGTCCGAGCCGGTGCGACTGCTCTCCCGAGGAAAGGGCTTCGCT
>DXDP01000534.1 GCA_019115445.1 Candidatus Nocardiopsis merdipullorum | reverse complement strand
CCGGGACCGCAAACACCTCAGCCGGCCAGACGCTGCTGCGGCTGCGGTACCTCCCGTTGCTCTTCACCGGTGTAACTGCTCAGCGGACGGATGAGGGCATTGGCGGCCTGCTGTTCCAAAACGTGTGCGGTCCACCCGGTGGCCCGGGCCATCACGAACAGTGGGGTGAATGTGGCGATGTCAAAACCCATGAGGTGATAGGCAGGGCCCGACGGATAATCGAGGTTCGGGTGAATGCCCTTACGTTCGAACACCGCCCGCTCCAGGGCGCGATACAACTCCATGAGCTCGTCGGCGCCCTTCAAAAAGACCAACCGTTCCAAGGCCCGACGCATGGTGGGCACACGAGAGTCGCCGTGCTTGTACACCCGATGCCCAAAACCCATGATCTTACGTTTTTCCTCGAGCGCCTCGTCCAGCCAGGCCTGCGCCCGGTCCGCGGAACCGATCTCGTCGAGCATGTGCATGACGGCCTCGTTGGCACCGCCGTGCAACGACCCCTTCAAGGCACCGATCGCGGCGATCACCGAACTGTAGATGTCCGACAGCGTCGAGGTCACCACCCGAGCGGTGAACGTGGAGGCGTTGAAACTGTGCTCGGCGTAGAGAATCATCGACACCTCGAAACAACGCACCACCTCGGGCTCGGGGACCTCCCCGAAGCACATGTGGAAGAAGTTGTCGGCATAACCCAGACCCGGATCGGGCGGGATGGGGTCCAGACCACGGCGGCGCCGGTGGTCGGCGGCGACGATCGCGGGCAGTTTCGCCGTCATCGCCTCGGCCTTGGCGCGGTTGGCCGGGGCCGAGCCGTCCTCCGACGCGGGGTCGTCCGCGCCCAGGTAGCTGACAGCGGTACGCAGTACGTCCATGGGGTGTGCGCTCTCGGGCAGACGGCGCAGCAGCTCCAGAGTGTGCCGGTCCAAGGACCGACTCACCCGCTCACGTGCACAGAACCCACTCAACTGGGCCGCAGTGGGCAACTCTCCGTACCAGAGCAGGTGAGCCACCTCCTCGAACGTGCACGAGGCGGCCAGGTCCTGCACGGGGTATCCCCGGTAGGTCAGGGAGTTGGAAGCTTCGTCCACCATGGAGATCTCGGTGGTGTCGACCACCACACCGGCCAGGCCCTTACGGATCGCAGGGTCGATCATGTTCACCACATCCGTTCAAAGCGTGAAGTTGTGGACACCGTTGTCGAAGGTGTTGTAGGCGGGATAGTCGAGGAGTTCGTAGAGGCGCTTGCGGGTCTGCATCCGATCGACAAGACCCACCTGGGTCCCCTCCTCATGAAGGGAGCGCAGCCCGTCCTCCACGGCCCCCATGGCCAGGCGCAGCGCGGTGACCGGATAGATCACCATGTTCATCCCGAGCGACTCCAACTGCTGGACGGTGAGCAGTTCGCTCTTGCCGAACTCGGTCATGTTGACCAGCAAAGGCACGTCCACGGCCCTGCGGAAGGCCTCGAGGTCGGCCGGTCCTCGCATCGCCTCGGGAAAGACCATGTCCGCCCCGGCGTCCACGTACGCCTTGGCACGGTCGATCGCCGAGTCCAGTCCTTCCACTGCCGCCGCGTCGGTACGGGCACACACGACGAAATCGTCGTCACGGCGCGCGGTCACCGCCGCCCGGACCCGGCGGACCATCGTGTCGCTGTCGACCACGGTCTTGCCGTCCAGGTGTCCGCACCGCTTCGGGTTGACCTGGTCCTCCAGGTGGCAACCGGCGAGCCCGGCCTCCTCCAACGACTGGACCGTACGGGCGGCGTTCATCGGCTCACCGAAACCGGTGTCGGCGTCGATGACGGTCGGCAGATCGGTGACCCGGGCGATCTGGTGGCCACGCCCGGCCACCTCGGTGAGCGTGGTCAGACCGATGTCGGGCAGAGCGAGCTCGGCGGCGATCACCGCACCGGAGACGTACACCCCCTCAAAACCCAGCTCCTGGATGAGTACTGCGGTGAGCGGGTTCATCGCGCCGGGTACTCGGACGACCCGGCCCGTGGCGAGCTCCTCGCGCAGACGACGTCGCTTCTCGTTCGGTGAGGTGGTGGCGTTCAACATCAGAAGAGCCCCTTCGACGTGGGCAGATCGTTCGGTGTGGTGGCGGGGTCCTCGGTGAAGGACAGCGCGCACACCTCCTCGGCGGACAGCTCGGGCAGACGCTCCACCAGGTCGAGGAACCGGTCTTGTTCGTCCCGGGAGACGATCCCCTCGGCAAGAGTGCGGAACTTGGTGACGTAGTCGGGACGGGTGAAGGGGCGTGCACCCAGAGGGTGTGCATCGGCCATCGCGATCTCGTCCTCGATCACGCTTCCGTCCTCCAGCTCCACGACCACCCGGCCACCGAAGGCCTTCTCGTTCGGGTCGGTGGCGTGGTAACGCTCGGTCCACACCGGGTCCTCGACCGTGCTGATCTTTTGCCACAGCTCGACGGTGTCCGGGCGCCGGGCACGCTCGGGGGCGTAGGAACGCTCGTGATGCCATGCGCCGTCCTGGAGGGCCACGGCGAAGATGTAGGGAATGGAGTGGTCCAAGGTTTCCCGACTGGCCCGGGGGTCCATCTTCTGCGGGTCGCCCGAACCGGTGCCGATCACGTGGTGCGTGTGGTGGCTGGTGTGGATCACCACCGAACGGACCCGATCGGTGTCGCCCACACGTGGCCCCATGCGCCGTGCCAGGTCGATGAGGGCCTGACTCTGGTACTCGGCGGAGTGCTCCTTGGTGTAGGTGTCCAGGATGGCGCGTTTGGCTTCACCCGGGGCGGGAAGCTCGACCACGTACTCGACGCCGGGACCGCTGAGCAGGTGGGCGATGAAACCGTCCTCGCCCTCGTAGGCGGGGGAAGGGGCGCCCTCTCCACGCATCGCCCGGTCCACGGACTCCACGGCCATCTTCCCGGCGAATGCGGGGGCGTACGCCTTCCAGCTGGAGATCTCCCCCTTGCGTGACTGGCGTGTGGTGGTGGTGACGTGCAATGCCTGCTGGACCGCTTGGTAGACCGTCTCGGGGGCCGAACCCATCAGCGTGCCGATGCCGGCGGCGGCCGAGGGACCCAGGTGGGCGATGTGGTCGATCTTGTGTTCGTGCAAGCAGATGCCCTTC
>DXDP01000052.1 GCA_019115445.1 Candidatus Nocardiopsis merdipullorum | reverse complement strand
GCACCGCCCCACGGCGCACCGCCCCACGGAGCCCCTCCCGGACAACAGCACCGACAAGGACCGGCCACGCCACCCCCGGCACCGCCACAGCAGCCCCGGGAGGAACCGCTGTTCCCCGCGGACGCCGTGGGCGCCACCCAGAACCTGAACGCGGTCCCGCCCGGACGTGGTGACGACCGCCCGCTGTACAGGGACGAAGTGCCCGAGGACGCCGGGGCCGACACCGCGCAGTTCGACGTCCAGGACATGGACGACCACGACGACCACGACGACTACGGGGACCACCACGACCCTTCCGCCAAGAAACGCAAGGTCCTCATGGTCGCGGCCTTCGTCGTCCTCCTGCTCATCGCCGGGGGCGGTACGTTCCTGTTCGCCCGCGGTGTTCCGTTCGGCGGTACCGAGGCGGCCACGGTCGCCGACGAAGACGCCGACCCCGGAGCTCTGGAGCCGGACACGCTCTTTCCCGAGACTCTCCGGATCGAGGATCACGAAGGAGAATTCACCCGGGTGGCCACCGACGACGGCGAGGACTGCGCCACCGGTGCACATGGTGACTACGGCCAGGTCCTGGCGGACAACGATTGCCGCCAGCTCGTCCGTGCCTCCTACCTGAGTGAGGACGAGAACCACGCGGTGACCATCGGTGTGGCCGCGATGCCGACCATGGGCGAGGCGGAAACTGTACGCGAGGCCCAGGATCTTGTGGCCTCCGAGTGGTTCGCGGGCCTGGCCGGCGAAGAAGGGACCCCCGCCGAGCGTCTTGGCTACTCAGGAGGCCACGGCATCAGCGGGCACTGGGGGCGCTACGTCCTCTTCTCCTTGGCCACCAACAGCGACGGCACCCCGGAGGACGGCGAGGAGGAAGGCTCGGAGAACGACGCAGACGGCGCCACCGAACTGCGTGACATCAGCGAAGGATTCTTCGACCAACTCCACGGCACACTCAGCGAGGAGCGAGCCTGACCGATCGAGGCCGGTTTCGTGGGACCGGAACCGGCCTTCACCGGGTGGGGAGAGTGCGTACCCGTCGGGTGAGCTCCGACCGACGTGCGAGCTCCCCGTCGTCCGGGTAGCAGACCTCCTCCAGACTGAGCCCGTGGGGCCCGACCACGTGCACCGCCGAGTCACGCACCCCCGAACGCAAGACCTCCGCGGGCCACTCCACCTCGCGCCGGCCGTCCCCGACCGCAAGAAGAGCCCCCACGAGCGCACGGACCATGTTGTGGCAGAAGGCGTCCGCCTGGATCGTGCCGTGCAACAGGTGCCGATCCACCCGCTCCCACTCCAGGCGCAACAGTTCCCGAACGGTCGTGGCGCCCTCCCGCTTCTTGCAGTAGGCGGCGAAGTCGTGCTCTCCACACAAAAGACGCCCGGCCGCGTTCATCCGGTCCACCTCCAAGGGGCGCCGGTGCCACAGCACGTCCCTGCGCCGCAGCGGATCCACCCCGTGGGGAGCATCACCGACCTGATACAGGTAACGGCGGTACAGAGGGGAGAAACGTGCGTCGAAACCGGAAGGGGCGATCCGGGCGTCGTTCACGCGTACGTCCTTCGGCAGTACCCCGGCAAGACGCCGTAGGACCCGCTCCCCTTCTGCTTCCCAGGCATCCACCGGAACATCGGCCTGAGCGACTTGTCCCCGGGCGTGCACCCCGGCGTCCGTGCGCCCGGCGCACGTCAGCGACACCTCCGGCAGTCGCAGCACCTTCGCCAACGCGACCTCCAGCTCGCCCTGCACAGTACGTCGGGTCGGTTGAGCGGCCCACCCGGAGAAATCCGTGCCGTCGTAGGCGATGTCGAAACGCACCCGTACCGTCTTGGGATCGTCCACCGTCATCTCGTCCCCATCCACTGCCACACCCGTTTCCGGCCCTCGAAAAAAATACGAGTGCCCGACCCCCACGGGGATCGGGCACTCTTCGTGCACGGACCGCACCCGGCCATACCCGGGGCGCACGGGCCCGCACTACTTGCTCTCGGAGTCCTCGCCCTCTGCCTGCGCGGTCTCCTCGGCCTGAGCGGTCTGCCCAGAAGTGGTGTCCTCGGCAGGCTGGTCACCGGCTTCTGCGGCCCCGTCGGTCTCTTCGGCGGAAGCGGACTCCTCGGCCTTGGGGGCCTCCTCGGCCTTCTTCTCGGCGGGAGCGGCCGCCGGCGCAGCCGAGGCGGGCAGCGCCTCCACCAACTCGATGACGGCCATCGGGGCGTTGTCACCCTTGCGCGGACCGATCTTGGTGATGCGCGTGTAACCACCGGGGCGGTTCTCGTAGCGCGGGCCGATCACGGTGAACAGCTCGTGCACCACGGCCTTGTCCGTGATCTTGGTCAGGACCTGACGGCGGGCGTGCAGGTCACCGCGCTTGCCCAGGGAGATCAGCTTCTCCGCGTAGGGACGCAGGCGCTTGGCCTTGGTCTCCGTGGTACGAATGCGACCGTGGGTGAACAGCGAGGTGGCGAGGTTCGCCAACAGGTGCCGCTCGTGAGCGGGCCCGGAACCCAGACGGGCGCCCTTGGTAGGCGTGGGCATGGTGTCGTTCTCCTAGTGGTGCGGTCCACGGCCACACTCGGCCGGGAACCAATGGGCGACGAAGGTCAGTACTGTTCCGTCTCGACGAAGGACCGGCCCTCGTCGTCGGAGCGGAAGGAGTCGGCCGCGGAGCCGGGGTCGAATCCGGGCGAGGCGTCCTTCAGGGTCAGGCCCATGTCGACAAGCTTCTGCTTGACTTCCTCTATGGACTTGGCACCGAAGTTACGGATGTCCAGCAGGTCCTGCTCGGAGCGGGCAACCAGCTCACCGACGCTGTGGATCCCCTCGCGCTTGAGGCAGTTGTAGGACCGCACCGTCAGGTTGAGGTCCTCGATCGGCAGCGCCAGGTCCGCAGCCAGGGCGGCATCCGTCGGCGACGGACCCATGTCGATGCCCTCGGCGTCGACGTTGAGCTCCCGTGCCAGGCCGAACAGCTCGACCAGGGTCTTGCCCGCGCTGGCCACGGCGTCACGAGGACGGATGGCCGGCTTGGTCTCGATGTCGAGGATCAGGCGGTCGAAGTCGGTGCGCTGCTCGACACGGGTCGCCTCGACCTTGTAGGTCACCCGCAGCACCGGCGAGTAGATCGAGTCGATCGGGATGCGCCCGATCTCCTGTCCCTGCTGCTTGTTCTGTGTCGCCGAGACGTAGCCGCGGCCGCGCTCGACCGTCAGCTCCATCTCCAGCTTGCCCTTGCCGTTGAGCGTGGCAAGGTGCAGGTCGGGGTTGTGTACCTCAACACCCGCGGGCGGGGCGATGTCCGCAGCGGTCACCACGCCGGGGCCCTGCTTGCGCAGGTACATCAGCACCGGCTCGTCGTGCTCGGAACCGACGACCAGCCCCTTGAGGTTGAGGATCATCTCGGTGACGTCCTCCTTGACCCCCGGCACGGTGGTGAACTCGTGCTCGACACCCTCGATGCGGATGCTGGTGACAGCGGCACCGGGGATGGAGGACAGCAGGGTACGCCGGAGCGAGTTACCGATCGTGTAGCCAAAGCCCGGCTCCAGCGGCTCGATGACGAACTTCGAGCGCAGATCCGAGATGTTTTCCTCGGTCAGTGTGGGACGCTGTGCGATCAACATGGTCCGTGTCTTCCCTTCCACATGGCCGACCGCTATATGACGGCCACCGGATGGGCACCACCGGACGGGGTGCCCCTTCACTCGGATTCCTACCCGGTACGCGCGTTCCCGGACAGGGATCGCGCGATGTTCTCGCCGCGGCACGGCGCCCGCGGGGTAGAGACGCGGGCACCGACGGCGGGGTCAGACCCGGCGGCGCTTGGGCGGACGGCATCCGTTGTGCGGCACCGGGGTGACATCCTGAATGGAGCCGACCTCCAGGCCGGTGGCCTGCAAAGAGCGGATCGCGGTCTCACGACCCGAGCCCGGGCCCTTGACGAAAACGTCCACCTTGCGAACACCGTGCTCCTGAGCACGGCGAGCGGCGGCCTCGGCCGCCATCTGAGCGGCGTACGGGGTCGACTTACGCGAACCCTTGAAACCGATCTGACCGGAGCTGGCCCACGAAATCACGGCACCGGCGGGGTCAGTGATACTGACCACCGTGTTGTTGAACGTGCTCTTGATGTGAGCATGTCCATGAGCGACATTTTTCTTTTCCTTGCGACGCACCTTGCGTGGTGCGGCACCCTGGCGGCCCTTGGGCGGCATGAGTGAAACTCCCAGAGATCATCGGTCCGTTGACCGTTCTCGGACACGGTCGACAGTGTCCGAGGCGGACTACTTCTTGCTGGTCTTCTTCTTCCCGGCGACGGTCTTCTTCCGACCCTTGCGGGTACGAGCATTGGTCTGCGTACGCTGACCGCGGACCGGCAGGCCTCGACGGTGACGGATGCCCTGGTAGGTACCGATCTCCATCTTGCGACGGATGTCTGCCTGCACCTCGCGGCGCAGGTCACCCTCGACCTGGTAGTTCTGGTCGATCCAGTCGCGGAGCTTGACCAGGTCTTCCTCGGACAGCTGGTACACACGGGTGTTCCCGTCGACCCCGGTGCTCTTCAGGGTCTCGGCCGCGCTCGTGCGACCGATTCCGTAGATGTACGTGAGAGCAACCTCCACCCGCTTGTCGCGGGGAAGATCCACGTTGGCAATACGTGCCATGTGGGCGATACTCCATCCATGTTCGTGCGGAGGTCTGACCCGTTCCACCCTCCCATCGCCCCATGGACGAGGCCCCGGCCTCCGACCGGGGGTGACTCCCGGACCGTCTCACACGGTCACACAGGAACCGGAACGAGTTTTCGTTGTTCCACTTCCCCGCCGAGGAAGTCCTTCCCCGTCGAGGTTGCGCGGTGTGAAGCCGCGCTCGGCAGACCGGGAACTCAGCCCTGGCGCTGCTTGTGACGCGGGTCCGAGCAAATGACCATGATCCGGCTGTTACGGCGGATCACGCGGCACTTCGAGCACATCTTCTTCACGCTCGGCTTGACCTTCATGGTTACTCCGAACTTGTGCCACTCGGGCCTTGGGGCCCGCGAAGCTCTACTTGTAGCGATAAACAATGCGCCCGCGCGTGAGGTCGTACGGGCTCAACTCCACGACGACTCTGTCGTCGGGGAGAATACGGATGTAGTTCATCCGCATCTTGCCACTGATATGGGCAAGAACCTGGTGTCCATTGTCGAGCTCTACCTTGAACATAGCGTTGGGTAGGGACTCGACAACGGAACCCTCGATCTCGATGGCGCCGTCTTTCTTGGCCATGTCCTCCACGCCTCGCTCATCGATTGGTTCATCAGGACAACCCGACGCGACTCCAGCAGCCCTCGCACAACGCGACGGCCCCGATGCAGACAGAAGAAAGCGGTCGACATCGGCGCCTGAACACACTGGAAGATCGGGCCGTCTGCAGGGCGTGCGTCCCGTAAGGCGCGGCACGAGGAAGGCAGACCGACCCAACAGCCCGCGTATGGGCAGTACCAGTCTATCCCCTATCGCCAAGTACTCCCAACAGCGGTAGGTACGGAGCCCACCCGCATTCGGTGGGCGCCGTTCATTTCTGGTTGCGCTGACCAGCGATGACACCGAGGGTCACCATCCCCATGAGAATGCCCCAGGGGAACAGGACCCACAGGAACCAGGGATAAGTATGACTCGTGGTGAGGAAGACAATCAGCCAGATGACGAAGCAGAGCAGGTTGACCCCACCCCACAACGCCCACGGGATGAGCAGAGCAGGATCTCGCCAGCCGATCGGCGGTGCGATCATGGGTTCCTCGACCGCCCCGGCACCACGCACCTCGGCCAGATCCCTCTCGGGCAGATCGCCCGTGACCACTTCCAATTCGTCACGGGTCCGCGCCTTGTAGGTCTGCCCCAGGCGTTCGGTGAATTCTTCGTGGTCCAATCGCCCTTGCGCGAACTGTTCTTGGAGGAACTGGGCGACGCGGTCCCTGTCGGCGTCGGACGTCCGTATCGGTGGTACCGGCTCTGACACTACGTGTACCTCGCATCCCGTGGGCGGTGGTGACACCTTCCGCGTCATCCCCGCTCTCGGGGAGCGGAGATCACCAGGTCGGCTGGATGAATCCCATGGCAGCGATTTTATCGCGATCGGATTCGCGAGCGGTCAACACAAGAGGACCGTCCGCCGTGATCGCCACGGAGTGTTCGAAGTGTGCGGCCCGCTTGCCGTCCCTGGTCACCACGGTCCATTCGTCGTCGAGGGTGACCACGGCGTGCCGGCCGAGTGTGGTCATGGGCTCGATGGCAAGGCACATGCCCTCGAGCAGGACCATACCCTTGCCACGCTTGCCGTAGTTGAGCACGTGCGGGTCCATGTGCATCTCGGTCCCGATGCCGTGCCCCCCGTATTCACGAACGTTGCCGTAACCGCCGTTCTTGGCGATGTGGGTCCCGATCGCGTGGCCGATGTCCCCCAGGCGCTTGTCCGGGTACATCTGAGCGATCCCCTGCCACATGGATTCCTCACAGGTCTCCATCATGCGCAGGTCCTCCTGGCGGCCTTCCCCCACCGCGACGGTGATCGCCGAGTCGCCGTGCCACCCGTCGAGGATGGCACCGCAGTCGATGGAGATGATGTCGCCCTCGTCGAGCAGCCGGTCCGCGGAGGGGATCCCGTGGACCACCTCCTCGTTGACCGAGGCACAGATGGACCCGGGAAAACCGTGGTAACCCTTGAAGGACGGCACGGCCCCGGCGTCACGGATGACCTTCTCCGCCACCTGGTCCAGCTCGAAAGTGGACACTCCGGGCCGCACCGCGCCCCGGAGCGTGTCCAAGGCGCGGGCCACGACCTGGCCCGCCGCCCTCATCTTGGCGATCTGCTCCGGGGTTTTGATCTGTACGTGTGGGTTCGCCCTGCCCAGCATCAGGAGACCTTCTTCTCCGCGATGGCAGCTTTGGCGCGTGCCGTCACCTCGTCCACGGGCCCCGTGGCGGAGATGCCGACCAGCAGTCCTTCACGCTCGTAGAACTCCACGAGCGGCACGGTTTGTTCCCGATAGACCTTCAAGCGGTGCCGAATGGTCTCCTCACGATCGTCCTCGCGCTGGTAGAGCTCGGCACCGTCGTCGTCACAACGTCCCGCCACCCGCGGGGCGTCGTGCTCGACGTGGTACACCCGACCGCACTCAGGACACGAACGCCGACCCGAGAGCCGCCGGACGACCTCTTCCTCGTCCACCTGCAGTTCCAGGACCACGTCCAAGCCGGTCCCCAGGTCGGAGAGCATGCTCTTCAGCGTCTCCGCCTGGTTGACGTTCCGCGGGAAACCGTCGAGCAGAAAACCCCCGGCCGCGTCGTCCTGGGACAGACGGTCCTTGACCATGGCGTTGGTGACCTGGTCCGGGACGAGGTCACCACGGTCCATGTACTCCTTGGCCCGCAGGCCGAGCTCCGTACCTTTGCTGACGTTGAACCGGAAGATGTCCCCGGTGGACACCTTCGGAACCTTCAGCTCGGTCGCGAGGATCTGGGCCTGGGTTCCTTTGCCTGCCCCAGGCGGCCCCACCAATACAGCGCGCATTTATCGCAGAAAACCTTCGTAGTTCCTCTGCTGGAGGTGACTTTCGATCTGCTTCACCGTGTCCAGCCCGACACCGACCATGATCAGAACGCTCGTTCCACCGAAGGGGAAGTTCATCTCGGCACCGGTGGCTCCGAGCGCGACCATCGGCAGAAGAGCGATCACACCCAGGTACAGCGATCCTGGCGTCGTCAGACGCGTGAGCACGAAATCGAGGTACTCCGCAGTCGGACGTCCAGGTCGAATACCCGGAATGAACCCACCGTACTTCTTCATGTTGTCGGCGACTTCGCTGGGGTTGAACGTGATGGCCACGTAGAAGAAGGCGAACCCGACAATCATGACGAAGAAAGTCGCCATGTAGACGGGGTGAGTGCCGGTGACGAAGTAGGTCTGGAAGAAGACCGCCACCGGGTGGGTGGATTCTTGGCCCATCAGACCCACGATCAACTGTGGCAGGTACAGCAAAGAAGAGGCGAAGATCACAGGGATGATGCCCGCCTGGTTGACCTTCAACGGGATGTAGGTGGAGCTGCCTCCGTACATCCGTCGTCCCACCATCCGCTTGGCGTACTGCACCGGGATACGGCGCTGCGCCTGCTCCATGAAGACCACGGCGGTGATGAGCGCCAGACCCGCCAGGCAGATGATGGTGAAGATCCAGACCGACCGCTCCTGGTACAGGCCCATGATCGAAGAGGGGAACATCGCGATCACCTGGGTGAAGATCAGCAACGACATACCGTTGCCGACACCTCGCTCGGTGATGAGTTCACCGAACCACATGATGATGGCGGTGCCCGTGGCCATCGTGAAGACGATCGTCACCAGGGTGGGGATGCTCTGGTCCGGCATGTAGACCGAGGGATCCACCGCGTTCTGGAAGAGCGCACCGGTCCTGGCCATGGCCACGATGCTGGTGGCCTGCAGGACGGCGAGCATCAAAGTCAGATAGCGGGTGTACTGAGTGATCTTGCTCTGTCCGGACTGCCCCTCCTTCTTGAGGCGCTCCAGATGGGGGATCACCACTGTCAACAGGTTGATGATGATGCTGGCGGTGATGTACGGCATGACACCGAGGGCGAACACCGCAAGTTGCAGCAGTGCACCACCACTGAACAGGTTGACGAGCGTGTACACACCGGTCTGATCCGCGGCAGTGATCTGCTCCATCTGATCCCGGATCGCCGCAGAGTCGATCCCTGGTGCTGGGATCACCGAGCCAAGACGGAAGAGCGTCAAGATGAACAGCGTGAACAGCAGCTTGTTGCGCAGGTCGGGCGTGCGGAATGCACGAACGAACGCACCTAGCACGTCTCCTCCTGCGCGGTTTCGGCGGCGGAACGGGTTCCAGACATCGCGGCCGATCCTGAATCGTCGTAGAGCGTCAGCGCGTGGCGGTTGCCACGCACTCGGAAGTTTTCACCTTACGCCAAGCATGATGCTTGAGCAGATGGCACTGTAACAGCCATCACTCAAGTATTCAGTTCGTGAGTCATAACGATCATCATTCACAAAGCGTGAGGGCGCCCGCCGGCCGGTCGTTCTCCGACCCACCTGGCGGACGCCCCTGACAACGCATCTCGGAAAAGGTCCCTACAACTCGGTGACGGAGCCACCGGCGGCGGTGATCTTCTCCTTCGCCGAGCCGGAGAACGCGTTGGCGCTCACCTGCACGGCGACGTCGATCTCCCCGCTGCCCAGGACCTTGACGAGTTCGTTCTTGCGAACGGCGCCCTTGGCGACCAGGTCGTCAACAGTGACCTGTCCACCCTCGGGGAAGAGCTCCCCGATCTTGTCCAGGTTGACGACCTGGTAGTTCTTCTTGAACCGGGCGTTGCTGAAGCCCTTGAGCTTCGGCACCCGACGGATCAAGGGCATCTGACCACCCTCGAACGCGACGGGAACGGTGTTACGAGCCTTCGTGCCCTTGGTACCGCGACCCGCGGTCTTGCCCTTGGAGCCCTCACCACGACCCTTACGGGTCTTGGCCTTGTTGGAGCCCGGGGCAGGCCGCAGGTGATGCAGCTTGAGCAGCTCATCGGGGTTGTAGTCGCTCATTGTGCGACCTCCTCGACAGTGACCAGGTGCGAG
>DXDP01000533.1 GCA_019115445.1 Candidatus Nocardiopsis merdipullorum | reverse complement strand
ATCGGGGCCCCGGTGCCCGCCCGGCCGGGCACCGGGTGCGGCCGGCCGGGGCGTCTTGGCGGAGGGGGAAGGACCCGAAGGCGTGGGTGCGGGGTGTGGTGTGGCCGAGCGGGAAGGTGTTGTGCGTGTGGCGTTGCTTGCGCAGAAGGGGCACGGTTTGGCGGCCAGGGGTTCGTTGCACCAGGCGCAGGTGGAAACGCGAAGGGAACTGGCCGCGTAGGCAAGGGCCTGTGGGTGGGCGCTCAACGCCACGAACTCCACGTACTTGTTGGTCCCCCAGTAGACGGGGCCCAGTGGTTGGGTGGGCAGGCTGCGGGTGGCCACCGGTTGGATGGCTTGTGGCACGTGGTCGTCGAAGAGCCCGGTGACGGTGGGGTCGGGCGCGGAACACAGCAGCTGCACGGGTTGGACCGGGCGGAAGGGCAGTGTGCGGGTGACCTCGTGGGGGCGCATGCGTTCCACGTGCCGGGTGGGTGCGCAGTAGGCCAGGAACGACACCGACGGGGCATAGGAACCCATGTTCTGGCGCATCGAAGTGGGGATTGTGGTCAAGCCCGAAACCGAGCGCAGCCAGGCTCCGGCGAGCAGGTGTCGGGGCAGTTCGTCACTGAGGGCGGCAAGCATCCCGGGCGGTAGGTAGGGCGCCAGGTAGGCGAGCTGGTCGGCGATCAGCGACAGCGCAAGGGGGGAGAGGTCGACACCGATCCCGGTGATGTGGTCGCTGAGGGTGGCCCCACGCGCGAAGTTGACGGCGCGTTGGGCGTCCTGGCTCTGCCAGGTCGGATAGAGGGCCACGACCTTGCGGTCGGCTCGGATCTGTTCACGGGCAAAGGCGACGAACGCAGCGCTGCGTTCGCCGATGCCGTCTCCGTGCATGGCGAACCGCTGCGCCCGAACCTCGCCCACATGGCCCGTGCTGGGGATGTCCGCCAGCAGGGCTACGGCCGTGGCCGAACTCGGTAGGGCTTTGGACACTGGGCAAGCTCCATCGGTTCTGCGCACTCGGGGTCTGTCGCGTCAGGGGTGTTCCTGAGCACCCGGGTCCGGGGGTACTGGTATTCGGCGGATATCTACCCTGTTGCGCGGGGCCCCACCGAACACGCCCCGGGCTCCGCTCCGACGCATCGTAACGAATGTGTGGCGGAACGCGGGAGGCCCGGTGCTTCGGACGGGGGGTGAGAGGCGGTGCCCGGGAGTGCACGGGTGGGCCGGTGGGGGGTGTTCCTTCGATGAACGAAGGGTGGGTCGGGAGAGTCCCTACCTGGTTGGAAAGGACCATCCCACGATGTGGTCCTGCGCTGGGACGACCGTGAGCGAAAAATTTCGCCGGCCGGATGTGGCCAGAACCTTGACATGGAGCGATTGTCTGGTTTATAGGCTTTTGCTTCCTGTGGGGAGGGTGGGGTCGATGGGTATGTGACAGGTGACAGCGGGTCGTGAGCTTCACGCTTTCCACCATGGCGCCTGACCGGCACACCCGCCAGGGCCTTGCCGAACCTGTGGACAACCTCCACACCCCGCCGCCCCTCGGAGGTGCCACGGCCGGCCCGACCTCGACTTCGTGATTGTTCACATCCCGATCCGGGAACGATTTTCCTCGACCTCGCGTCATATCTTGACAAGCCGTGCATCTGCTGAGGAGACGACAACGATGCGCAAGGAAAACCGGGCCGCGGCCGGAGCGGCCGCCTGGCAGGTCATCCAGAACACCGGCGGACACGTGTCGGTGTGGGAACGCGCCCGCGCCGTCCCCCGGATGGTGGGCGCCAAACTACGCGGACGCTACCCACAGCTCGGTGCAGGCAAGCTCCTGACGATGGCGGTACTGATGCTGTACATCATCTCCCCCATCGACTTCATCCCGGAGCTGTTCATCCCGATCCTCGGCCTGGCCGACGACATCGGGGTCGCCGTCTGGCTGACCACCATGGCCCTGGGCGAGAGCGAACGCTTCGTCACCTGGGAACGCAACCTCCAGAACCGGCAGCACTCCCACTTCGTCGACAACCACGGGGCCACCACCCCCGGAGGTGCCGGGGCCAGGGCCCACACCGCCCACGGGTGAGCGAAAAAGGGGCCCCTTCCCGTTGCACCGGCCCCCTTGTCAACCCAGTGCCCAGCCCCACAGCAGGACGAGCAACATCCACCCCGTGGTGAGCAGATACACCACGGCCACCCCGGTCAGGGCAAGAGTTCCGACGAACACGGCCACCGCCACGAACCCGCGCGGACCCTTGCGTGGCGGAGACGGATACTTCATGGCACGCCTTCCCGGGTCGTGGATGCGTCCAGGATCGTGGAAATGGTGCCCCGGTCCTGGGCCAGGACCCAACGCGCGAGCTCCCACAGGCTGGGATGGGCACGCCCGTCCGCCTCGACCACGGCAGAAGTGACAAACACCCGGACCCACCCGAAATGGCAGCGGGCCGAACGCAACAGGTTGGCCAGGCCGAGCGTGTCCGCGGCCCACCGCTCCAGGTCCCCCTCGGGCGCGACCGGGGTACCGGGCAGCAGGTCACCACGGGTGACGACCACGGCCAGGCGGGCACGACGGGTCGTTCGTGCACCCATGGCGTACTGGCGCTCGAGCTCCTCCTGCACCCGCTCGTAGAAGATCTGCGGGTGATGACCCACCGAACGTTCCGGCAGCAGACGTTCTTTTTGCTCCTTGCTCAGGCAATGCCACACCGGGTCGATCGCCAACGGGTCCACCACCAGCAGGAACGTGTGGGCCTGACCCAGGTAGGTGAGCCCTCCCACGGTCTCGGACCGGGCGAAGCTCTCCCCGGCCGCGTCGTAGAGCTGCAACAACAGCGCGTCCCGACCGTCCTCCACGCGCACGGTCGCCCCACGAACCCGGTGCCCGGGCAGGGTGGGCGTGGTCCGCCGCGCCGGGTCCAAAAGTGTGTCGGCCCGGTCGAGCCACCGCCGGGCCTGTGCTCCCATGACGGTCACGCAGCGCCTCGGTCCATGTTCGACGGCCTGGGCCAGAGCCAGGTACAGACCGTTCATCAGCCGGGTCTTGCCCGCACCGGTCGCACCGAACAGCACCAACAGCAACTCCCGGCTCTTTCCGGGACGGTGCTCCAGATGTTCACAGCAGTGCGGACAAAGCCCGGACAGGTCGGCCGAACCGAGCAACAACAACGTCGGCATGGCCCGATCACACAGACACAACCGCCGTACCAGACCACGTCGGCCCGGTCGGATCGTGTTGTGCCGACGACCGCACAGACACCGGTAGGCGGGGTAGGGCAGGTGTCGGAAACAGTGCGGACACACCATGCGTACCCGACGCATACACAAAAGCGCGGTGTCCAGGCCACGCAGGAACCCGACACAGGCCCACATGACCACCTGATAGGCCAACACCACGAGCAGATACAGCACCATGTGGGGAAGCAGCGCCAACGCCCACAGCGCGCAGACCCGCCAGGTGGTGCCCACCACGGTGCGCAGGTCCGTCCATGCCGGACCACCGTGGTAGCAAAGATGGGCGGGGTCCTCGTGCGCCCGAGGCAGCGGCTCCTTCGGCGTGTGCCCACCGAGCAGCACGTTGTAGATGTGGCGCAGATAGACCCAGGTCAGGCCCACCAGCATCAGGGAACCACCGAAGAAACCCGCCACGAACAGGGCGGAAAGGGTCAGCGCGATCGCGATCTCCCCCAAAAGGGCGACCAAGATGATCACGGCGAAGATGAGCAAGAAGATGACAGGCATGTTCAACCCCGGGGTCGCCGTCGATGTTCACCCACGTCCTTTCCGTGAACAACACTCACCCTGTGCGCCCTCCCCGCCACTTGCGTCGAGCACGGGGACCACGAACCCCCTTGCGCAAGGCCTCGAACCTCTCGGCAGCACCCACACGCAACTGTTTGCGCACGGCCACCACGGAACGACGGTTCCACCTGAGCAGGGCGGGCAGCACGACCTTGTGTTCCAAGGCCCTGACACGCTCGTGACGGCCTTGCTCCCACACGGGTGTGAAAGCCACGGCCAGGACCAGGGCGGCCAGGGCCGTGTCGGGGTGTTCCCGGACCAGTTCCTCACCGGCCCGATCGATGTAGGCGTTGAAGAGCCCCGGTGGACACTCACGCAGAACTTGGGCCATGAGGTTCGGGGTACGCCAGGTCAGCAACAGTTCCGCCCCCCGGCGGTGGACGGCGGCACGCACCGCCGGGTGAGCCCGAACGGCCCGCCGGTACACGGCGGCCAAGGACGTGGCACCGTCCTTTTCCCCACCGATACGCACCCGCTCCAGGGCCACACGCGCCACCGCCCACTCGGCCAGGACCCGCCCGGCCGGCTGGGGCAACTCAGGACACAACCAGTGCTCGGACACGGCCGCGGCCAAGGCTTGCCAGGCACCCGCCTCGGCCGGGGCGGGCACCTTGACCAAGGCCCGGCTGATCCAGTCGAGCGCCCCCGGGCAGATCCGATCACCAGGGGACAGATGGGTCAGGGTACGTTCGGCCGCGGCCGGACCGGGACGGTGCCCCCACACGCCGGTGAGCAGGTCCTGGTCCACATCGTGCGGGGGCAGGCCGGGCGGATTCTCAGAGCGTGCCTTGCGTCGGACGGTGATCAGTTCACGCAGTAACC